>NZ_JBISDI010000029.1:0-47983 GCF_051162045.1 Anaerozeibacter quisquiliarum | reverse complement strand
GCACATATGAGCGTAAGCATCAAGATCGAGCACGCGCTGAAGCGCTACGGCCAGGCGACCATCATCCCCGATCTGTCGCTCAACATCGACAACGGCGAGCTGTTCACGCTGCTCGGCCCCTCGGGCTGCGGCAAGACCACGCTGCTTCGGATGATCGCCGGGTTCAACAGCATCGAGGGCGGCGATTTTTATTTCGACGCGCTGCGCATCAACGACCTCGATCCGGGCAAGCGCAACATCGGCATGGTGTTTCAAAACTACGCCATCTTTCCCCACCTGAGCGTGCGCAAGAACGTGGCGTTCGGGCTCAAAAACCGGGGCATTCGCGTAGACGAGGTCAAGGCGCGCACCGACGAATTTCTGAAGCTGACCCGGATCGAGCAATACGCCGAGCGCATGCCCGACCGGCTGTCGGGCGGTCAGCAGCAGCGGGTGGCGCTGGCGCGCGCGCTGGTGATCCGGCCCGATGTGCTGCTGATGGACGAGCCGCTTTCGAACCTCGACGCCAAGCTGCGCGTCGAGATGCGCGCGGTGATCCGGCGCATCCAGCACGGCGTCGGCATCACCACGGTGTACGTCACCCACGACCAAGAGGAGGCCATGGCGATCAGCGACCGCATCGCGGTCATGAATAACGGCGTGATCCAGCACATCGGCGCGCCCAAGCACATCTACCAGCGCCCGGCCAATCTGTTCGTGGCCACCTTCATCGGCAAGAGCAATGTGTTCAAGGGCCGTACGCGCGTGGTGGGCGGCGCGCGCTTCGTGGAACTCGCGGGCGGCTGCCGGGTCGCAGCCGACAGCCTGCGCGCCGACTACGCACTCGAGGAGGACGTGCTGGTGTCGATCCGGCCCGAGGAATTGATGCTGTGCGGCCCGGAAAACGCCGAGGGACACCTCCGGGCCACGATCGACGACAGCGTGTTCCTGGGCCTAAACACCCACTACTTCGTAACGCTCGAGAGCGGCGAGCCGGCCGAGATCATCCAGGAGTCGCAGATCGACTCGATCCTGCCGCCGGGGAGCAAGATTGCGCTCAAGGTCAACACCGAAAAGTTCAACGTGTTCAGCGCCAAGGGCGAACTCAGCCTGATGGCCGGGGTGCACAGCGGATTGGAGGGGCGCGCGTGAGGAAGCGGTTCGAGGTCTGGAATTACCTGGCGATTGCGCTGCTCGTGCTGTTTGTGCTGTTCTTCATCTACCCGAGCGCGCGGCTGATGTGGGAGGCGTTCTACACCGAGAAGGACGGCTTCACGCTGGGCGCGTTCGTCAAGTTCTTCGAAAAGAGTTACTACTGGTCGACGATCCTCAACTCATTCAAGGTGTCGGGCGCGGTGATGCTGATCTCGCTCGTGCTGGGCATCCCGTTTTCCTACTTCTTTTCGTTCTACCGCCTCAGGGGACGCAAGCTGCTGTTCGTGCTGGCGCTTTTGTGCACCATGTCCGCGCCGTTCATCGGCGCGTATTCCTGGATCATGCTGCTGGGCCGCTCGGGCGTCATCACCAAGTTCCTGGCCGGCCTCGGCATCAAGGTGGGCTCGATCTACGGCTTCGGCGGCATCCTGCTGGTGCAGTCGCTCAAGCTGTTCCCGCTGGTCATGATCTATATGAACGGCGCGTTCCAAGACATCGACAACAGTCTGATGGAGGCGTCGGCCAGCCTCGGCACCACGGGCGTGAAGCGCTTCTTTAAGGTGGTCATGGGGCTGACGATGCCTACACTCCTGGCGGCGGCGCTGATCGTGTTCATGCGCGCGTTCGCCGACTTCGGAACGCCCGCGATCATCGGCGAAGGGTTTAAGACCTTCCCGGTCCTGATCTACGATTCCTACCTGAGCGAGACCGGGGCCAACTACAACTTTGCCTCGGCGGTCAGCGTGCTGGCCATCGTGCTGACGGCCATCGTGTTCCTGTTCCAGAAGTGGGCGACCGGTCGCTTCAAGTTCACGATCAATTCGCTGCACCCGATCGAGAAGAAAAAGCCGCGCGGCGCGCTGGGCGTATTGATGCACATCTACTGCTACGCGCTGACCGCGGTGGCGATGCTGCCCCAGCTCTACATTATCTTGGACTCGTTCCGCGACTACAAGGGACAGGTGGCGCAGGCCACCTACTCGCTGTCGAATTATCAAAACGCCATCCGCAAGCTGCTCGGGCGCTCGATCACCAACACCCTGGTGATCTCGGCGCTGGCGCTGGTTCTGATCATCATCATCGCGGTGCTGATCGCCTACCTGGTGGTGCGCCGCCCGAGTTCGTTCAACCACCTGATCGACACCGTCTCGATGCTGCCCTACATTATGCCGGGCGCGGTCATCGGCATCTCGCTGATCGTGGGGTTCAGCGCGTTCCGGCTGGATATCGGCGGCAATACCTACGCGCTGGTTGGCTCGATCTGGATCATGGTGATCGCGCTGGCGATACGGCGCATGCCCTACACCAGCCGCTCGGCGACCGCCACGATGATGCAGATCCCCGTGTCTACCGAGGAAGCCGCGATCAGCCTGGGCGCGGGAAGGCTCAAGACCTTCATCGCGATCACCGTGCCGCAGATGAAGAGCGGCATCCTGTCGGGGGCCATTCTGAGCTTCGTATCGATCATCACCGAGATGAGCAGCGGCATCTTCCTGTACAACAACCGCACGATCACGCTGACGCTGAGCACCTATTCCTCGATTACGCTGGGCTCCTACGGCACCGCCTCGGCCTTCGCCACGGTGACCACGCTGCTCACGGTCGCGTGCCTGGCGCTGTACCTCTGGTTCACGCGCGGTTCGGAAAAGGTGCGGCTGTAAAGGGCCGGCGCATCTTCTGCGGGCAGATGCGCGTGGGTGTGGGAACGGGGAACCGGATCGCTGAAAATCAGGCACCGGCAGAGCCGGCCCCTGTGGTTGAACATGGAGGGCCCCGGCCCTCCAACCTTCCCGGGGAGGCGTTCGTTTTCGATATAAGGCCGTCCGGCTTTGTATAAAACCAATTTGAGGAGGAGCGACATGCGCAAAATTCTTTCCCTGGTACTCGTATCCCTGTTCGTGCTGGGCCTGTGCGCCGCAGGCGCGACGGCCGAGGCCAAACCCTCGTGGGTGCGGGACGATCCCGCCTCGATCGGCGACACCGTCGTGGTGTACTCCACCTTGGACGACGCGCAGCAGGCCACGGTAGAGGCCATCTGGTACCAGCATTACCCCGACTGCCGGATCGAGTGGATCAGCGACTCGGTGGGCAAGCTGATCGCCCGCGCGCGCAGCGAAATGAACAACCCGCAGGCCGACGTGATCATGGGCGGGCTGTTCGAGTCGGACGGCACCACGTTCCACGACGTGCTTTCTCCCTACACCCCCACGATCGCCGACGAAATGGCGACGCTTGACCCCTACGGTTACTACGTGATGTTCGACGTGCAGTACATGGCGTTCGTGGTCAACAACGACCTGATGGGCGAACTGGGTATCGAGATCAAGAGCTACGACGACCTGCTGAACCCGGCGCTCAAGGGCAAGATCATCCTGGCCGATCCGAGCGCTTCCTCGTCGGGCTACCGCCAGTTCCACACGATGCTGGCGCTCAAGGGCGATAGCTTCGGCGACGAGAAGGCCTGGAACTACATCGACCAGTTGATGGCCAATTGCGACGGCGTGGTCACCTCCTCCTCCTCGACGGTGTTCAAGAGCGTAATCAACGGCGAGTACGTGGTGGGCCTGAGCTACGAGAACATCATCCAGATGCAGATCGAGATCAACGGCGCGAGCAACATCTCGCTGGTCTACCCCGCCGAGGGCAACACCGCCTGCGCTTCGGGCGCGGCCATGGTCAAGGGCGCGCCGCACCGCTCGGCGGCCGAGGCCTTCCTCGACTTCTGTGCGTCGGGTGACTACCAGCAGGCTCGCTCGGTCGAGAACTGCGCGCGAGGCACCAACAAGACCATCAGCTACGGCAACTACCCCGCCGACGAGGATCTGGGCCTGGTCAAGATCGACTGGGAGTGGTTGGGCACCCAGAAGGAAGCGCTGCTCGAGAAGTGGGCTGAGCGCTGGGCGGAACACGCCTAAGCCCTTGCGATAAAGGCCCCTCTTCACGGCGGACAGAGGGGCCTTTTTAACAAACTGGCGAGCAGCGGGCCTGCCCGCAGGCGATCGACATTCCCGAGGTCATGCGCAAGTTGACGCCGTGCTTTTGGCGCGAAAAAGCAGGCCGGCTCGGCGTCATACAAAAGTTAACCCATCGTTCCTTGGGAATTGGGTTGACTTTCTTTGTCCGCTTGTGTATCGTAATATTTGATTCCATCAAGAGGAGGGAGCCCGGGTGAACGAAAACATCAAGGCCATTGCGATTCGAATTAGCGAGCTGCGCGACATCAGCGGATTGACCGCCGAGGAGGTGGCGAGCCGATCGGGCATACCGATCGACGAGTACCTGGAGTATGAAGGTGGTCAAAGGGATTTTTCCTTTAGCCACCTTTTTAATATCGCTTCCACGCTCGGCGTCGACATCAGCGACCTGCTGACCGGCGAGAGTCCCCGGCTCAAGGGCTATGTGCTGACGCGCAGCGGCAAGGGCCTCTCGTTCGATCGGCGCAAGGCCTACCGTTACCAGCACCTGGCCCATAACTTCGCGGGCAAAAAGGCCGAGCCGTTCGTTGTAACCGTCGAGTACGACGGCGTGACAGCGGGCAAGGCCGCGCACGCCCATGAGGGGCAGGAGTTCGACTATGTGCTCGAGGGCCATATGAAGATATCGCTCGCCGGCAACGACGTCTACCTCGGCCCCGGCGACTCGATTTACTACGACTCGTCGCTGCCCCACGCCATGTACGCCATCGAAAAGGACGCGCGTTTCCTCGCGGTCGTGATAAAGTAGGAGGGCCCAATGCAACTGTACAAAGACTACCTCGAGCAAACGGAATTCGGCTCCTATGAGGATTATCTGCGCAATTTCCACATCAATGTGCCCGACCACTTTAACTTCGCCTACGACGTGCTCGGGAAATTGTCGCGCGAGACGCCGGATGCGCTGGCGCTTCGGTGGTGCAACCCTGCGGGCGAGGCGCGCGACTTCACATTTCGTGAGATCGACGAGCTGTCGAGCCGCGCCGCCAACCTGTTCTCCTCGCTCGGCATATCGCGCGGCGACGCGGTGATGCTGGTGCTCAAGCGCCACCATCAGTTCTGGCCGGCCATCATGGCGCTGCACAAGCTGGGCGCGGTGGCCGTGCCCGCCACCAACCTGCTGACCGTCAAGGACATCGTATACCGCGTGAACGCCGCCGACATCAAGATGATCGTGGCCACCGCCGAGGGCGGCTTCGCCGAGCAGGCGGAACTGGCAAGGGGCGACTGTCCGACGATTTCGCACCTGCTGAGCGTGCGCGGCAAGAAACACGGTTGGATCGATTTCGACGAGGCCATCCAAGGCCAGAGCGCCGACTTCCCGCGCCCGCAGCCGCTGGGCGAATCGGACGACCCGCTGCTTTTGTACTTCACCTCGGGCACCACCGGCATGCCCAAGATGGTGCAGCAGGTCTGCTCCTACCCGCTCGGCCACATCCAGACCGCCGTGTATTGGCAGGGCTGCCTCGACGGGGGGCTGCACCTGACGGTATCGGAGACCGGCTGGGCCAAGTCGGTCTGGGGCAAGCTGTACGGCCAGTGGCTGGCGGGCAGCGCGGTGATGGCCTTCGATTTCGATAAGTTCGTGCCTGCCGAGATGCTGGAAGTCCTGCAAAAGTACCGGGTGACCACCTTCTGCGCGCCGCCCACGATCTATCGCTTCATGATCCGGGAGGACGTGAAGCGGTACGACCTTACGTCGATCGTGCGCTGTTCGATCGCGGGCGAGCCGCTCAACCCCGAGGTGTACAACAAGTGGCTGGATCTGACCGGCCACGCGCTGCGCGAAATCTACGGCCAGACCGAGTTGTGCGTCACGATCGGCACCTTCCCGTGGATGAAGATATGCCCCGGCTCGATGGGCAAGCCCTCGCCGCAGTTCGACGTCGATCTGCTGGACGAGGACTCAAATTCCGCGGCCCCCGGCACGGTGGGCGAGATCGTGGTGCGCGTGCGCGAAGGACGGGCTCTGCCGGTCGGCATGTTCAGCGGCTACTACCGCGATGCCGAACGCACCCGCTCGGTGTGGCACGACGGGTTCTACCACACGGGCGACCTGGCGTGGCGCGACGAGTGGGGCTACTACTGGTACGTGGGGCGCAGCGACGACGTGATTAAGTCGAGCGGTTACCGCATCGGGCCGTTCGAGGTGGAGAGCGCGCTGATGGAGCATCCGGCCGTGGTCGAAACCGCGATTACCGCCATGCCCGACCCGGTGCGCGGCCAGGTGGTCAAGGCCACGATCGTGCTGGCCAAGGGCTACGACCCCACCGACGCGCTCAAGAAGGAGTTGCAGGAGCACGTCAAGAAGACCACCGCGCCCTACAAATACCCGCGCATCGTGGAATTCGTGGCCGAACTGCCCAAGACGATCTCGGGCAAGATCCGAAGGGTGGAGCTGCGCGAACGGGATAACAAGTAGGATAAAAAACTCCCGCCCGGCCGACCGCAAAGCGGTCAAGACGCCGGGCGGGAGTTTTTGCGCGCTATGAATCAGTTTATTGCGCCTTGACAGGCGCCACCGAGTACATCACCTTTTTGAAGAAGGACCTGGCCGGCTTGAACTTGGCCTGAGGCGCGGTGAAGCGCAGCGCCACCACCTGCTTGCTCTCTTCGATCGCGGCCATGATTACGAAGCCTTTGAGCGTGGCCTTGCCTTGCTTGGCCATATAGGTCGCGCTGAGCGCCTTGCGGTTGATGAAAGGCGCCTTGCCGTTGGGCTTGCCCTTCTTAATGCCGTCGTAGTCGGACTTGAGCGCGTCCATGTAGTCGGCGAACAGCTTCTTCATCTCCTGCGACGTCATCTTCTCCTGATCGTAGTTCTTGACGGTCAGCGTCAGGCGCATGGGCTCCGCGTTGCCCGACACCGGTTCGGTAAAGCGCAGCGTGTTCTCGCTGGTTTCGACCGTCCAGTGCGACGGGTAGTCGAGCGAGATGTGCAGATCCTCGTCTGCGTAGGGCTCGAGCACGTAGTCCTCGATCTTGACGGATTTGGCGGACGCGTCGGCGCTCGGCGCGGGCGTCGCCTGGGCCGGCTTTCCCGCGGCGGGGGTCCCGGTCGGCTTCGCCGTGCCCGGCGTGCCGGAGGGCTCGTCCATCGGGTCGTCCTCGTCCGACTCCATCAGACCAGACAGATCGTCCGCGCCCGCGTCGCCGGGCAGCTTGCCGTCCGGCAGCGCGTCATCACCCGGCAACTGGTCGAGCGGATCGGTCAAACCGTTCCCCGAGACAGGCGCGTCGGGCAACGGGGACGGCGACGCGTCGGCCGCCGGCGTAGGCGAGGGCGCGCCCGCCGTGTCGCTGCGCGAACCGCAGCCCGTCAGCGACAGGATAATGACGAGCGCCATCAGAATTGCGCCATATTTTTTCACACGGTTATCCTCCAAACGTTGTGACTTGAGGTTATTATACCGCGATTTTGCCCGTACGTCAAATTCCAACATTTATATGCAGCGCAATCGCTTCCGGCCTCATCCGAAAGCGATTCAGACCATTGACAAAGCATGATGCATATGACAACGCGGCCCGACGAACTCACACGCCCACGGGCATGTACCGGGGCGTGAATGCGATCCGACAAAGGGGGGCCGCAGCCGGGCTGATTTATGCCAGCCGCGCGTCCGTGTCCGCTCCCTGCGACAGCAGTTTTCGGGTGCCCTCGTGGATAAAGGTCAGCGCGGCGCCCACCGCCGAGGCCTCTCGCTTGTGCATGGGGGCGCGGACGTAGTCGCCGCTGCCCTCAAACCCGTTACGGCGGGCGGCGCGTGCGCGCAGTTCAGGCAAGTACGCGCCGATGTGCTCACCCAGATACCCTCCGATGATCAACTCGCAGTCGAACGCCGCGCGAATGTTGCCGATCGCAAGCGCAAGATGGTAGAGGTACCGATCCCAGGTGGCTTCTGCCTCATCCTCGCCCCGCTCGAGCGCATCAAAGAAATCCTGAAGCTCGCCGCCCACGGCCTCCGACAGCAGCCGCGTGTTGATGTAGCCGTAGGCGCAGCCCTTTTGCCCGCAGTAGCAGGGTCGGCCCTCGGGCTGAAGCGTCATATGGCCGAACTCGGCGCTGTGCTGATCCAGCCCGTTGTACATCCGGCCCTCGATCATGATCGAGCCGCCCACCGTATCGCTGACCGACAGGTAGGCCAAGTGGCGCGTGTCTATCTCGCGCCGGGGGGCTACCGCCCAGAACTCGGCATAGCCGCCGGCGCTGGCGTCGTTGATCAGCCGGCAGGGATAAGGGATGTGCGCCGCGAAGTCGTTCAGGCAGACCGTGCCCGCACCCAGCGCGTTGTTGGTGGTGGCGCTGCCCTCCCCCACCACGATCGCCGGGATCGACAGCCCTACCCCCGCCAGATACTCGCGCGCTACCCCGGCCTCGTCCAGCGCCTCCTCCAGCACGTCCCCCAGTGCCTGATAGTACGCCCCACGGCTTTCAAACGGCAAGGCGTGCTTGATGTGGTAGACCACGTCGCCCTTGAGGTTCAGGATCACCGTGCTGACGCTGCGGCGCGTGATGTCGAGCCCTGCGGCAAAGCAGGCGCGCGCGTTGATCGCGTAGGAGCGCGCCTTGCGCCCGCCGGTCGAGCCCACCGTGCCGTTGCCCACGATCAGGTCGCGCTCGATCAGTGCCCTGATGTTTTGCGTCACGGTGGGCGGGCTCATGTTGAGCCCTTGGGCGATATCCTTGGCCGACGCCTGCGCGCTCGATTGAATGAAAAAAAACACCGATTCCATGTTGATCTGCTTGACGACGTTGTTGCTGACCGATTGCCTGTGCATGAAGCTCATTCCCGATCTCTCATTTTGCTCATATACTCATAGATTCGAGGCCGCCGCGCTGCGCGCGGCGGCCCGGCTGTCGTTAGAACACGATGACGTTTTTGACGGTCTCGGCCGCGCGCTCGTGCGCGCTCTTAAACGCCTCGGGCGTTTGCTCGAACGGATAGGTGTTGGACACGATACCGCTGATGTCGATCGCGCCGCTTTGAACCGCCTTGATCGCCACCGGGTACAGGTTTTTGTACCGGAAGATCGAGGTCAGCGTCAGCTCCTTCGCGCTGATCGGACCGAGCGGAATGCCGTTCAGCTCGTCCGTACCCATGCCCACCAGCACGATCTTGCCCGCGGCCTTGGCGGCACGGATGGAGCCGGTCACCGTCTCGCTGAAGCCGGCGCAGTCGAGCACCACCTCGCAGCCCTTGCCGTCGGTGAGCCGCATGACCTCGGCCACCACGTCGGCCTCCTTCGAATTCACGGTGATCGCGCCCAGCTTCCGGGCCGCCTCGAGCCGCACGTCGAGCATGTCGGCCACGATCACCTGGGCCGCGCCGTAGGCCTTGGCCGCCAGCAGCGACACGAGGCCGATGCAGCCCGCGCCGTAGATCAGCACGCTGTCGCCCAGCTTGACCCCGCCGGTCAGCGCGGCGTTGATGCCGATCGCCAGCGGCTCGATCAGCGCGCCATCGGTAAGCGACACCGAATCGGGCAGCTTGAATGCGAATTCGGCCGGGAAGGCCACGTAGTCCATCAGGCAGCCGTCATAAGGCGGCGTGGCGAAGAATTTGACGTCCGGGCACAGGTTGTAGTGCCCGCCGCGGCAGAACTCGCACGTCCCGCAGGGCACGCCGGGCTCGAGCGCCACCCGGTCGCCCACCGCAAGGTGGCGAACGCCTTCGCCCACCGCAACCACCGTACCCGCGCACTCATGGCCCAGGATGAACGGGAACTCCACCACATAGTCGCCGATGCGCCCATGGCTGTAGTAGTGCACGTCCGAGCCGCACACGCCCACCGCGCCCAACTTCATAAGGATCTCGCCCGGCTTCGCCTCGGGCATGGGCACCTCGCGAAACTCAAGCGTCTTGAGCTCCGTCAATACGACCGCCCGGTTTCTCCCTGCCATAAAAACACCTCCATCTCATAATACATCGTCCCCGTGAAGGGATTCTTAAGGGACCCTCTTCCAAATAAACGGGGTTTTGAGGAAGATCCCCCCCTGTGGCTCTTTATTTCACCGCGCCCATCGAAAAACCCTTCACCAAATACTTGCGCATCAAAAATCCACAAAGCAGCATCGGCATCACGATGATGGTGCCGGTGGACATGGCCTGTCCCCAGGCGATGCCGGTCTGCGTAACCAGCAGCGACGCCGCGATCGGCACGGTCTGGGTGTGGGCGCTGGTCAAAGCGCTGGCGAACACGTAGTCGTTCCACGCAAACATCATGCACAGCACCCCGGTCGCGGCCAATCCGGGCGAGGCCGCGGGCAACGTGATGCGCAGAAAGGCCCCGAACTTGCTGGTGCCGTCCACACGCGCCGCCTCCTCGAGCGCGGCGGGCACGTCGGCAAAGAAAGCCATCATCATCCACAGCGCAAACGGAAGGTTGAACGTGATGTAGGCAAAGATCAGCCCCGGCATGGTCCCCACCATCCTGAGCCGCGAAAAGATCAGGTACAGCGGCAGGATCACCGCGGGAATGGGCGCCATGCGGGTGGAGATGATCCAGAAGGAGATGTCCTTATGGTGCTTAAAACGGCCGCGGGAGAGCGCGTAGCCGCCGAGACTCCCCAGGAACAGCGCAATCAGCGTGCTCGACAACGACGCGACCAGGCTGTTGACCAGGAACTTTCCGAACCCCGCCTGGGTGAACATATAGACGTAGGTGCCCAGTTCCGGCTTGAAGATGAACTGCGGCGGCATCGAAAACATGTTGGTGCTGACCTTGAGCGAAGACAGCGCCATCCAGATAATCGGCGTCACCGACCAGAGCACCAGCACGGCGGCGCAGGCATACATCGCGATCAGCGACCAGCGCCGCCTGTGACCCATCGCGCTGCGCGTGCGCTCGCTCATTCGCGTCATCATAGCGCTCCCCTCCCCATCAGGCGGATAAACAGCTTGCCCAGCACGCTGATGACCGCCACCATGATGATGCCCAGCACCGCGGCTTGGCCGAAGTTCTGAAACCGGAACGCCACCTCCATCAGGTGAAAGCCGGCCACCTTGGTGGCGTCGGCCGGTCCGCCCTCGGTGATGATCTTGATGGTATCCACATAGCGCAGGATGTCCATCGCGCGCACCAGCAGCGCCACCAGCATCGTCCGGGAGGCCAGCGGCAATATCACGTAGCGCAGCCGCTGGCGGTAGCTGGCGCCGTCGATCGAAGCGGCTTCCAGCACCTCCACGTCCATCGACTGCAGCCCCGCCAACACGATCATGGTGACGAGCGGCGTCCATTCCCATACGTCGATCAATATGATGCCGATCACCGCCCCCGCGGGGCTGGCAAACAGCTCGCCGGTGTAGCCGAAGAAGCTCAGCAGCCAGGCGTAGAACCCATAGGTGGAGTTGAGCAGGAACCGGCCCAGCAGCCCGGCCACGATGGGTGCGACGAACACCGGCAGCATGAACAGCGTCAGGATGACGTTCTGTCCCTTGGGCAGCTGGTAGATCAGCAGCGCCGCGCCGACGCCCAGCAGCATCTGGATCGTCAGGCCGATGCCGGCGATCTGGCCGGTGCGCGCCCACGCGCCCCAAAAGGTGCTGCTCTTAAACACCCGCACCCAGTTGTTGAGGCCCACGAACGTGGGGTTATTGACCGACATCGAAAAGTCGTACAGGCTGATGTAGAACATGTACAAAAGCGGAAATATGCTGATCAGCGCCAAACACAGAAGCGCGGGCGCGAGCATCAGCCGCTCGGTTCCCTGCTCATTTCGGATCTTCACCCCGAGCGATGATTCGCGGCGGTGTGTGGTGGTCATGGCAGCCCCTCCTGCTCATAGGTAATCGCTGATGAAAGCACGCGTGCGGTGGCGACCTGAATCTTCGTCAGATCGTGCCGGTAAAGGCCGAAGGCGTAGCGGCGCTACGTCGAGGTTTTTGCGGGCGCGAGATGGCGCAAAGGCGGCCGCCCCCGCGCGTGGGATTTGATCAGCGCTTCCATGGACTCCGGCTGCAATACGCGCCGGCAGCGCCGCCCGGCGCTCGATCATACACAAAAGGCCGGGACCGGAAGGCCCATCCCTCCGGCCCCGGCGGCGGACGTCAGTTGCCGGTCAGTTCGTTGAGCTGCTGATTGGCGCTCTTAAGGGCCTCTTCCGGAGAGACCTGGCCGGCCAGCATCTTCGAAAGCTCGGTGTAGATGATGGTGTCGCACTGCGCCCATACCGGGATCTTGGGCCGCAGGTAGGAATTCTCGGTCGCCCAGGCCAGCTGCACCGCGCCGCAGGCCTTGAGGTTGGGCATCCGCTGCGCTTCCTCGCTCTGCTGATCTTCGATGCCCTTCTTGACGTCGGGCAGGTTGTACACCGAGTAGCGCGTCGGCGTCGATCCGCCCGATTCACTGGTCAGGCACAGGTACTGGGTCTGCGGCGAGGTGGCCCACACCACGAACAGCCAGGCCGCCTTTTGCTCCTGCTCGGTCGCGTAGGCCGAGATGCCGATGCCGGTGCCGCCGTAGATGTTGGCGCTGCGCACGTCGCCCTTGGGCGTGATGGTCCACTTGGTCTTGCCCACCACCTGGGACTTGGAGGGATTCTCGAAGTCGGCGGAGAACTCGTGCCACTCGCAGATGATCGCCAGTTCGCCGGCCGCGTAGCTCTCAGCCAGGCCCGACCAATCCCACGAAGTAGACGACGGATGCGCCACCGCGTTGAGCTTTTTGTAGAACTCGGCCGATTTGAGCGCCGCTTCGCTGGTCAGCGCCGCCGGGCCGGGGTTGGCCGCGCCGATGCTGCCAATGTCGGTGGCCTCGAAGTAGTCGCCGCCGTTGGCGGCCAGCACGTTGGAGAAATCGCACATCAGCGAGTCGTGCTGCTTGGCCTGCTGGCCGATGCCGTACTTGACCTCGGCGATCTCGCCGGAGCTCGCCTTCTCGGTGATCCAGGCCGCCACCTCGTACAGCTGCTCCCAGGTCATCTCGGGCGAGGGCGTCCAGTCGAAGCCCTTCTCGGCCTGGAAGGCCTGCTTGTAAGCCTCGTTCTCAAACACGTCGGCGCGGTAGGCCAGGATGATCGTGGGGTTGTCATAGGGCAGGGCGAGCAGCTTGTCGGAGTCGCCCATGTAGCCGCAGCAAACCAGCTGGCTCTCGAAGAAATCCTCCAGCCCGCCCGGAATGTGCGGGAGCGCGGGGTCGTTGTTGAAGGTATTCAGGTCGATGAAGTTGTCCTTGTTCTTGGCCATGATCTGCTGCGGATCGAGGTAGGCCACCTGGTACTTGGCGGTGCGGGCGTTGACATCCAGCCCCACCTTTTCGATGACCGCGTTCAGGTCAGCCTGCTCGATGACCACCTTGATGCCGGTGACCTGCTCGAACAGCTCGATGTTGGCCGCGATGGCGGTGGACGGCGTGGTGTTCTCGGAGATGAAGTTGATCGTCGTGCCCTCAAACTGACGCCAATCGAAGCCTTCCGGCGCCTGAATGCGAGGCAACCCTTCCACCCATCCGTCGAACGGAGCGTCCACCAACTGAGGCTCGGCCAGTGCGGCCGTCCCCATGCCCAGCACCAGGACGGCGACGAGCATGAGCGCGAGGAACTTAGCAAGCGTGCGGTTAGACATGGAACCCCTCCTCCTGATTATCGTTTTCGGTGCCGAGCGCGCGCGCCGCCGCGCAATCCGCCATGGCCCCGAAACAAACGCCGCGCGATGCACCCCCGGCGCATCAAAAGGTAATTTATAAAATACCTTTCGTAAAGTATCATAGCTTTTATTTGCCCATGTGTCAATACCCATTATTATGATTTGTGAATATAGCTCATTATTATTGCCGGACGGCGGCTGTAAACTATCATTTCTCAACATGTTTGATATGCGATTCACAATTTCCCGGCGGATTTTGCGATATCCAACCCGATCATGGGATCGATTGACCGGGCCGAAAAGCGAGCCCCGTCCGCTGCAAACGGACGGGGTTTATGAATCCCGAGACAATCGATGCCCGCATCGGCCCCTACGGATTGAGCGCCTCCACTTCGTCCGGATTTACGATCGCGTCGATCGCGACCGACTCGATCGAACCGAGCGTGGTGGTGATGTCGTTCTTGAGCCACGTGAACAGGTAGCTGAGCAGCACGACGCACAGCAGGATGATGATGAAGCTGCCGATCGACGCAAAGAAATCCATGAATCCGGACAGCGCCCGGAGCCATGCGCGCCGCTGCGACAGCTCGCTCCTGGTCATGTAATCGGGCATTCGCCCACCCCCTCGCCGGCATCATTGTAACATGCGAAAATGACAAATGCAAATACTTGGACGTTGCATTTAAACAATTGGTTCATGCCAATCACGCCATGCGCCGGTGGCGTTGCCGTGCGCGCCGCCCTCGGCGCTCAGCCCGGGAAAACCTTGCTGCCTGAGCGCCTCGTACAGCACCACCGCGACCGAGTTGGCCAAATTCAGCGAGCGCGCTTCGGAAAGCATCGGAATGCGCACGCAGGCGTCCGGGCAGGCCCTGAGCAGGTCCTCGGGCAATCCCCTGGTCTCGCGGCCAAACACCAGGCAGTCGTCGGGCCGGTAGGCCACATCCGCGTAGCACGCGCGCGCCTTGGTGGTCAGCATAAGCAGCCGCGCCGAGGGATGCGCCGCGCGAAACGCGCGCCAATCGTCGTGCACGCATACATGCGCCAGGCGCCAGTAGTCGAGCCCCGCGCGCTTCAAATAGCGGTCGGACAGCTCGAAGCCTAGCGGCTTGATTAGGTGCAGCGTCGCCCCGGTCGCGGCGCAGGTGCGCGCGATGTTGCCCGTATTTTGCGGGATCTCGGGGTTCACCAGCACGACGTTCATGCGTTGCCGCCCAGGACGCAGTCGTCGCTCGTCTTCTCCGCGCCCGACGCCCGGCCGCCGGGCGCGGCCTTCCAGGCGAGGCGCTTGACCGCCTCCACCGCGTTGCCCATAACCATCGCACATCCTTTCACAGGTCCGATTCGCCCCATGGGGGCTGAGAAGTAAAGGTGTCGTCTTCATAGGTCAGCGACGCGCACCACAGCATGGGCATGGAACGGCCGCGCGCCTTGTTGAACGCGCGGTCGCCATACTTGTCGTCGCCCGCGACCGGGTGGCCGAAGCGCGCGAGCTGCACCCGGATTTGATGGGTCCGGCCGGTCAGCAAATTCACCTCGACCAGCGACGCGGCGTCCGACCGCTTAAGTGCGCGCGCCGTCAATCGCGCCGTCAGCGCGCCGGGGCGCGGCGCGTCGTACGCCCGCACGATGGAATCGCGCCCGTGCTTCACCAGGTAATGGGTAAGCGCGACTTCGCCCGGCGGGAAGCGCCCGCGCACCACGCACTGATAGCGCTTGCCGACCGCGTGGACGCGAAACGCGCCCAGCAGCGCGCGTTCGGTCTCGTCGGTCAGCGCCAGGATCATCACGCCGCCGGTGCCGGCGTCCAGCCGATGCGTAAGCCGCGCGGTCGGGTGCTCGCGCCGCGCGCGCCTGAGCAGCGTATCCTCGCCGATGCCGTCCTCATCGACGTCCACCGGCAGCGCGGCCGGCTTCTCGACCGCCAGCAGCCCGCCCGCGCAACGCAGCACGGTCAGTTCCCCGGTCAGCCGGTTCTCCGGCAGGTAGACCGCCACCCGGTCGCCGCCCGATACCAGGCCGTCGCCGCCCGAGCGCGCGCCGTTGACCTTCACGTCCCCGCCTTTGAGCGCGGCGCGCAGCGCGTGGCCCGGCAAGATCGGATAGGCGCGCTTAAGGTAGCGCGCGAGCGGCATTTGCCGAACGCCCGCCGGCACCACATGCTCGGTCATTATACCTTGACGATCCAGCCGAACGGGTCGTCCGCCCGGCCCCACTGGATGCCGGTCAGCGTGTCGTACAGCTTCTGCGTGAGCGGGCCGATCTTGCCGCCGCTCAAAGTGATCTTATTGCCCGCCCAGTTGAGCTCGCCCACCGGCGACACCACGGCGGCGGTGCCAGTGCCGAACGCCTCCTGCAGCCGCCCGGCCGCGTGCGCGTCGTAGATCTCCCGGATCGAGACGCGCCGCTCGACGGTCTCATAGCCCATCGATTTCGCCAGTTTCAGGATAGAGTCGCGCGTGATGCCCGCGAGGATCGAGCCGTTGAGCTCGGGCGTGACCACCTGACCGTCGATCACGAACATCATGTTCATCGCGCCCACTTCCTCGACGTACTTCTGCTCCACACCGTCAAGCCACAGCACCTGCGCGTAGCCCTTCTCGTGGGCCATCACGCCCGCCTTGAGCGACGCGGCGTAGTTGCCCCCCGTCTTGGCGAAGCCGATCCCGCCGCGCACCGCGCGCACGTACTTGTCCTCCACGTAGATGCCCACGGGCGCGAGGCCGCCGGCATAGTACGCGCCCACCGGCGACAGGATGATGAAGAAGGTGTAGGTGTCGGACGCGCGCACGCCCACGAACTCGTCGGTGGCGATGATGAACGGGCGGATGTAGAGCGAGGTGCCGGGCGCGCTCGGCACCCAGTCGCGCTCCACGTCGAGCAGCTTCATGAGCCCGGCCATCGCCGCGTCCACGTCGAATTCGGGGATCGACATCCGCTCGGCCGACGCGTTCATGCGCAGGAAGTTGTCGCGCGGCCGGAACAGCTGCAGAGCGCCGTCGGCCCTGCGATAGCACTTGAGCCCCTCGAAGATCGTCTGGCCGTAGTGCAGCACCATGGCCGAGGGCTCCATCAGCACCGGGCCGTAGGGCTCGACCTTCGCGTTATGCCAGCCCTGCCCGCGCACGTAACGCATGGTGAACATGTAGTCGGTGAAGATGCGGCCAAAGCCGAGCTTGGTCTCGTCGGTCGGCTTTTGCTTGAGCGTCTTGGCCTGTACGAATCCGATTTCCATGGTGTATCCCTCCCAAACATTGATTATCACGATCTATAGAAGCGGTCCTTCCCATTCCCCTCCGCAGGGGGGAATGGGTCACGCCCAGGGCAGATACGTCTCGTCAACCCACAGCGGCTCCGCGCGCCCGTCGAGCGCCTGCGTCAATTCCTCGGTCACCACCGCCTGATCGGCGGTCTTGACCTTAAGCGTCAGCGTCACCGCCTCGGCGAAGGCCTTATCGGCGACAATCACCGGCCGGTCCTTCAGAAAGTACAGCGCCCGGTCGAGCAGCGGATAAGGCACCTCGACCAGGTAGCGCGCGGTCGGGTGCATCTCCCCCACGCCCGCCGCATGAAGCGCCTCGGCGGCCCCCTGCGCGTAGGCGCGCACCAGGCCCCCGGCTCCCAGCAGCACCCCGCCGAAGTAGCGCGTCACCACCACGGCGGCGTCGGTCACCGAGCGCGCCTTCATCACCTCGATGATGGGCAGCCCGGCGGTGCCGCCCGGCTCGCCGTCGTCGCTGTAGCGCATGATGCCCATGTTCGCGCCCACGATGTAGGCGTAGCAGTTGTGGGTGGCGTCCTTGTGGCGGGCTCGAATCTCCTTGAGGAAGCCGAGCGCCGCCTCCTCGGTCTCAACCGGCGCGCCGTAGCCGATGAAGCGCGACTTGTTCACGATGAACTCGGCCGCGCCGCGCGCCATCAGCGTCTTGTAGGGCTTGAGGCTCACGTCTTCAGCACCAGCCGCGCGTATTTCTTTTTGCCGGCGCGCAGCAACAGCCCCTCGCCCTGTAATGCTTCAGGCTCGACCCGCGCGTCGACGTCTTCCACCTTCTCGTCGTTCAGGTACAGCGTGGTGCGGCGCGCCTCGCCGTTGGACTTGCACAGAGCGCATAGCACCGCCAGCACACACAGCCGGTTGTCGGCCTCAAGCTGCGCGCGCGTCACCTCGAAGGTGGGCACGCTGCCGGCAAGGGCGCCGCCTGAGAACAGCGCCTCGGCCGCCTCGCGCGCCAGCGAAGCCTCGGCCTCGCCGTGGATCAGCCGCGTCACCTCGAAGGCCAGCACGCGCTTGGCCTCGTTGATCGCGCTGCCCTCGAGCGCGGACAGAGCGCGCACTTCCTCCATCGGCAGGAAGGTCAGGAGGGCCAGGCACTTGCCGACGTCGGCGTCGTCGATGTTGCGCCAGTATTGGTAGAACTCGTAGGGGCTGGTGCGCTTGGGGTCGAGCCACAGTGCGCCCTTTTCGGTCTTGCCCATCTTGCGCCCGTCGCTGGTCAGCAGCAGCTTGAAGGTCAGCGCGAACGCCGCCTTGCGGTCCTTGCGGCGGATCAGGTCGGCCCCCGACAGCATGTTCGACCATTGGTCGTCGCCGCCGGTTTGCAGCATGCAGCCGTAGCGGTGGCTGAGCTCGAGGAAGTCGTAGCTCTGCATCAGCATGTAGTTGAACTCGAGGAAGGTCAGCCCCTTCTCGTAGCGCTGCTTGTAGCAGTCGGCGGCCAGCATCCGGTTGACCGAGAACAGCGCGCCCACGTCGCGCAGGAAGTCGACGTAATTGAGCTGACGCAGCCAGTCGGCATTGTCGACGATGATCGCGGCATTGGGCTTCGATTCGTCGAAATCGAGGAAGGCGCGCATCTGTTCCTTGATCGCGGCGACGTTCGAGTCGATCGTCTCGACCGTCATCATCCTGCGCAGGTCGGTCTTGCCCGAGGGGTCGCCGATCATCGCGGTGCCGCCGCCCATCAGCGCGATCGGGCGGTGTCCGGCGCGCTGCAAATGCGCCATCGCCATGATCGGGATGTAGTGCCCGATGTGCAGGCTGTCTGCGGTCGGGTCGAAGCCGGTGTAGAAGGTGATCGGCTCGCCCGATTTGAACATCTGTTCAAGTTCGTCCTCGTAGGTGATCTGCGCCACAAAGCCGCGCTCGCGCAGCACGTCCAGACCGTTCTTCATTTCATCATGCCCCCTTCCGCCTTGTCCCTGATCAGTGTGCCCAGCAGCTCCATGCCCCGCTCGATCTGAGGTGGTTCACTGCCCGAGAAGTTCAGCCGCAAGGTGTTGTCATGCCCGCCGTCCACGTAGAAGTGGGTGCCGGGCACATAGGCGACGCCGCGCGCGGCGGCCTCGGTGAGCAGCGCCGTCGCGTCGATGCCGTCCTTAAGCTCAGCCCAGACGAACAGCCCGCCCTCGGGTGTGGTGTGCCGGGTACCTGCCGGGAAGTGCGCAAAGCCCTCGAGCATCTTTTCAAGCTGCGCGCGGTAGCTTGCGGTGATGCTTGCAAGATGCGGCCCCATGCGTCCGCCGCGCAGGTAGGCGTCCACGATCGCCTGATTTAGAAGCGGCGAGTGCACGTCGACCGACTGCTTGCCGATCGTCATCTTGCGCAGCAAGGCCGGGTGGTCGACCACCGCGTAGCCCACGCGCAGCCCCGGCGCGATCACCTTCGAAAACGAGCCCAGGTACACCACAAAGCCGGCCTCGTCGAACGACTTGAGCGCCTTGAGCGGTTCGCCCGCGAAGCGCACGTCGCGGTAGGGGTCGTCCTCGGCCAGCAGCACGGCGTGCTTCGCGGCCAGCGCGGCCAGCGCCTGCCTGCGCTCAAGCGGCAGCGTGTCGCCGGTCGGGTTTTGAAACGTGGGGATGATGTACATGAGCTTGGGCCGGTGGCGGACGATCGCCGCCTCCGCCGCCTCCGGGATCACGCCGCGCTCGTCGCGCTCGAGCGCGACCAGCTTGACGCCGTAGGTCTTGAAGGTTTGCAGCGCGCCCAGGAAGGTCGGGCTCTCGACCAGCACCGTATCGCCGGAATCGCAGGTGGCCTTGACCAGCAGGTCGAGCGCCTGCTGCGAGCCCTGCGTGGGCAGCACGCGCGCGGGATCGGTCGAAATGCCCGCCCCTTTGACCATCTCCGCGATGCTCTCGCGCAGCGGCGGGAAGCCCTCGGTCGCGCCGTACTGCAACAGCCGCGAGCCATGGGCCGTCAGCGCCTCGCCGGCGAGTTCGGCGATGACCGCCGGCTCGAGCGCGGAGTTCGCCGGGTTGCCGCCCGCAAACGAGATCATGCCGGGCTTGCCCAGCAGGTGAAAGATTTCGCGGATCGCGCTGCCGGTCAGCGGGCGCATATGATTCGAGAGCAGGGCATCGGTGAACTGCATCGGAACATCCTCCTTCTCAATAGCAAAACGCCCTCCTCCCCATAGGGGGAAGGAAGGCGGCAGAACCGCGGTACCACTTCCGTTCACCGCGAAAAGCGCGGCCTCGTCGCGCGATCACGGGCGCAAACCGGATGGGACTACTGCATGGATTCATCCCACCTGCTCCGGGCCGTATTCGTCCGGGCGCGGCAGCCCCCTTGCACCGACCGGGGGCTCTCTGCGTACCGCCTCGCCGAAGTACTCTCGCCCTTCATCGCATTTTCCAGAGAGTATACCACGGAATATGGAACCGGGCCTGCCATATTCCGTCAAATCTTCATGAAGGAGGTGTAATCATGATGATTGTGCGTAAGAGGCGATTGATTGCGGCGGTGAGCCTGACGCTGGCTCTGCTGATCGCGCTGACGGGCGTAGCAGCGGCCCAATCCGAGGGGCGGGAACTGCGGGAGGGCGACTCGGGCGACGACGTGCGCGCCGTGCAGCTTCGGCTTGCGCAGCTCGGTTACCTTGAAGGCGAGGCAAACGGCGTGTTCGGCCCCGAGACGACGGCGGCGCTCGTCGCGTTTCAGCGCGAGCATGACCTGCTCGCGAGCGGCATACTCGACGATTTCACCCGCCGCGCGCTGTTTTCAGAAGACGCACGGCCCTATGACGCGACGATAACCTCTGATTTGGCCGAGGCGATGACCGGCGCCGCGCCACTGGCGGCGATGTACGACGGCGCGATGCCCGGGGCCCTGCTTCCGATCGACTACAACACCAATGAGTACAACGCGTTCCGGGAGAACCGCTTCCTCTCGACGCGCACCTCTCCGCTGTCCACCTTCGCGGCCGATGTGGACACCGCCTCCTATGCGCAGCTGCGCCGGAAGCTGCTCGCGGGCGAGCAGGTACCGGTCGAGGGTGTGCGCATCGAGGAAATGCTCAATTACTTCCGTTACGACTACCGGCTGCCTGAGGCGGGCGAAGCGCTCGGCGTGACGATGGAGCTGGCCGGCTGCCCCTGGAACGCCGAAACCCAACTGCTCTTAATCGGGCTCAGGGCGGCGGAGATTCCGAAAGAGGCGCGCCCCGCGCAGAACCTTACGTTCCTGATCGACGTGTCGGGCAGTATGGACGCGCCCGACAAACTGCCTCTGGTCAAGCGCGCGTTCCAACTGCTGCTGGATGAGCTGGCCCCGACCGACACCGTATCGATCGTGACCTACGCATCCCAGGACGAAGTGGTGCTGCAAGGCGCGCGGGCGAGCGAAAAGCCCCGGATCATGGAAGCGATCGACGGCCTGACGGCCGGCGGCATGACCGCGGGCGCGGCGGGCATCCAGACGGCCTACGAGTTGGCCGAGCGCTACAAGCTCCCGGACGGCAACAACCGCATTTTGCTGGCGACCGACGGCGACCTGAACGTGGGCGTCAGCGACGAGGGGGCGCTGGCGCGGCTGGTCGAAGAAAAGAAGCGCGGCGGCGTTTTCCTGAGCGTGCTGGGCTTTGGCGACGGCAACTACAAGGACAACAAACTGGAAGCCCTGGCCGACCGCGGCGACGGCAACTACCACTACATCGACACCGTGCATGAAGCCCGGCGCGCGCTGGTGACCGAGATCGGCGCGACCTTCTTCACCGTGGCCAAGGACGTGAAGCTGCAGCTGGACTTCAACCCCGCCGCAGTCAAGGGCTACCGGTTGATCGGCTACGAAAACCGGCTGATGGCCGCCGAGGATTTCGCCGACGACGCGAAGGACGGCGGAGAACTCGGCAGCGGACACCGCGTGACCGCGCTTTACGAGCTGGTGCCGGCGGAAAGCGCGTTTGACATCGGCGAGGCCTCGAGCAAGTATCAGGACGCGCCGGCGACCGAGGGCAACGGAAGCGAACTGCTGACGCTCAGCATCCGCGCCAAGCCGCCGCAGGGCGACGAGAGCAGGCTGTGGACCTACCCGCTCAAGCGCGAAGCCGCCGCCCCCATGGGCGAGAACCTGCGCTTTGCCGCCGCCGTGGCCGAAGTGGGCATGCTGATGCGCGACAGCGAATGGAAGGGCGGCGCCACCTACGCCTCGGCGCTCGAGCTGCTGCGCGGCTGCGAAGGCATCACCGGCGACGCGTACAAGGAGGAGTTCCTCTACCTGGTCACGCTGCTTGAGCGGGCGGAAAGCCTGAACTGATCCCGCAATACACAAAGGGCCGCAGCGCTTTTCACGGCGCTGCGGCCCTCGCTTTCCAACTTCCCCCCGTGGAGGGGGAATGCGCGTCCTACCCCACCCTCGAGAAGATCGGGAACGCGTCGTTCGTGGGCCAGATCATCATGTTTTGCGCGCCCACCCACGGCTCCTGCCTGGCCCATCGAAGGACGCGGGGGTTGGCGTAGTTGTAGGCCTCCTTGAGCGACAGGTAGCCGTTGCGGTTTTGGTCGCCCGGCATGCGGCCCATATCGGCCGTCTCGATGCCCGCGCCCTCGATGCCCGCCGCCTCGCACAGGAAGCGGGTGAACACGCTGTAGCCCTCGCCCGACGCCCAGCTGTCCTGCAGCGACCGGGACGCCACCGCGATCTTGTATTTGCCGCGCTGGTTGATGAACAGCGGATCGAGCGCCTTGGGCATTACGCCCGCGGTCGCGGGGGAGGGCGCTTTGAACGCGTCGATCACGCGCTGGCCGAAGGCAATCCGATCCGCCTCGCTCGCCGGGGCCGACTGCGCGCCGGCGAGCTTGGGCGCGATCGCCTGGCCGGACAGGCAGCTGTCCAGCACCACGACCACCGTGCCCGGCACGGCGTCCAGGTAGGAGCGCAGCTCGTCGAGCGAGATCATGCGGCTGTCGGTACCGACCAGCGCGCCGCGCATGGCCTGCGACTGCGCCGAGGACGCGCCATGCCCTGAATAGTAGAAATAGGTGATGTCCTTTGGGGTCTGCCCCATCGTCGACAGGTTTTGAAGCTCGGCGCGCAACGCATTGCCGGTCAGGTCTGTCAGCAGCCTGCTGGCCCCGGAAACCGAGCGACCCATGCGGGAGGCGCGAATCGTCTTCTCGAACCGCTTCGCGTCGGGCACGCAGTCGGGCAGCTTCGATTGCCCGACGTAGTTGCTCTGCCCGACCGCCAGATAATAGACATCGCTCTCGGCAAAGCCCACGGTTACAGTTGAGCGCGCCGTAACCTTGCCCGCGCGCGTACGGACGGTGATCGTGGCGCGGCCCAGCTTGAGGCCCGTGACCGTGCCGTCCGCCGACACGCGGGCAACCGAGGGGTTCGAGCTCTTGAAGGTTACGCGCTTGTCGCAGGCGTTGTCGGGCAGCACGGTGTAGCCGAGCGCCTTGCGCCCGTTCGGCACCAAAGTCATTGCCGTGTCGGACAGCTCGATCGACTTGGGCGCGAGCTTCTTGACCGTCACCCGCACGGTGCGCTTCAAACGGCTGCCGTCGCCGGTCGAGCAGGTAATCACCGCCGTGCCCAACTTCAGCGGCGTCACCGCGCCCTGACCGTCCACGCCGGCCACATCCGGCCGGCTGCTGCGCCAGCGCAGCGCGCCGTCCGCGCCCTTGGGCCCCACGGTGGCCAGCAACTGCGCGCCTTGCCCAACGCCGTCCGAACCCAGGCGCAGCGTCAGCGTCCTGTGCGACAGCTTGAGCCCCCGCGCGCGGATGGCAATGGGGGGCTGCGTCTCCATCCAATGGGCTTCCGACGTGGGGGCGGCCTGCGCCTCGGCCGAGGCCGGCGCGCAAATGAGCGCCAGCGCAAACACAATCATCAGAAGGCGCTGCAGTGTTAAGCGGCGTCTCTTCCAAATCCCCTCCCTGGAGGGGCGGGGCGGTAGCTCGATCGGAGCATCATCAAAGGCCGGGGCATATGCCCCCCGGCTGACGGCCTGATTGCCCAAGCCTCGGCAGTGCGGGCAATTGGTTACCCCCCCGCCTGTGGGCACCCCTCCAAGGAGGGGAATGGGAAGAATCGTCATGTCAGTGTGTCCCTTTCCCGGCAAATCCAGTACATACCAGAATTATACACAACTGACATGAATTGTCAAACAAAAGTAATATTATGAATTGGTGTCAAATTCGCGGGATTGTGTCGGCGGCGGTGTATTCCGAGGTGCGCGCCGGTTCACATTGGGTTCGAGCAGCACGGCCATCAACCATATGGCCGCGGCCAGAATCAGCATGAGCAGCGCCTTGACGACCGCGCCCACCACCCGACCCGCCGAGGCGCGCGGTTTGCGTGCCTCGGCGATGTCGCGCTCGAACGAGCGAAACACCGCGCCCGGCTCGGGCACGTCCTCGCCGGGCGTGCCGAGCGCCGCGCGGCAGAGCGCCTCCATCTGCGCCTCGAGCGCGGGTTTGCCGCGCCGGCCTCCTTGCTTGAGCGCGCGCGACAGCCGGGAATTCAGCTTGCGCAGCCGCGCCGACACCTCGCCCGCGCGCATCTGCATCACGGCCGCAATCTGACGCGCGCTCAAATCCGCCCCATAGCACAACAGCGCGACGCGCTGGGTCGCGCCGTTCTCGCGCAACAGCCGCTCGAGCAGCGCGCGATGGGCCGCATCATCAAGCATAGGCTCGGGAAAGACCCAGTCCACCTCGAACGCGCCCGCGCCCCGCATGCCACCCAATTCCACCAGCGCCACCGTGCGCACGGTATGCATCAGGCTGTCCTGAAACCCCATACGCCCCTGCCACTCGCCGCGGCGCAGCCAGGCCTCGACGATCGCGCTTTTGAGCACGTATTCTGACAATTCCAAATTGCCGACGATCGCGTGGGCTGTGCGGAACAGCCGCACGTAGATCGGGCGCAGCCGCCCAAGGTAACCGGACGGTTCGTCGATCGGGCGCTTCACGCGCGCCCCTCGCGCGCGATGGCGTCAAACAGCGGGCTCAGAGCGTCGTACATGTGCTTGTAGACCTCAAACACCGCTTGATAGCGCTCGTGCGCCACCTCGTTGACCGGGTGATGCGAACGGGCGCGCACGATGCGCGCGGCCTGCTCGTAGCTCTCGAAAAGCCCGGCGCCCACGCCGGCCGCGATGGCCGCGCCCAGCGACGCCGCCTCGCCCGGGGCCATGTGCACGCGCGTGGGCAGGCCGAACACATCGGCCATGATGCCCGGCCACAGCCCCGAGCGCGCGCCCCCGCCGATCAGCATCATCGAACAAACCGGCTGGCCGCACTCGCGCATGATCTCGACCACGGTGTTAAGCGCCAACGCCACCCCTTCGTAGACCGCGCGCGCCACATGGCGCTGGTCGTGGTAGAGCGAGAAGCCCATCAGGCAGCCGCGCGTGTTGGGATCCCAGTAGGGGGTGCGCTCGCCCATCAGCGTGGGCAGGAACAGCACGCCCTCCGCGCCCGGCTCGATTTGACGCGCCATGTTCTCGATCCGCGAGTAGTCGGCGCTCGTGGCGTCAAAGCCGCTGCCCAGCAGATGCCCGGCCGCCCAGTCGTAGGCGGCTGCGCCGGTCTGGATGACGCCCAGCGTATGGTTGACCTCGCCGTCCATGTCGAGGTAGTTGAAGATGCGCATCTCGGGATCGAGCAGCGGCGCTTCGGTCAGTTGGCTGACCCAGGCGCTCGATCCGATCGAGCAGTAGCCCGCGCCCGGCTCGCACAGGCCCGCGCCGCGCCCGGCGCACGCGCCGTCGCCGCCGCCCAGCGCCACCGGCGTGCCTTCTATGAGCCCAGTCCTCTCGGCGATGTCCTTCGTGATGCAGGCGCTGATGTCGCTGCCCTTGCGGATGACGGGCATCTTGCCGGGATCCAGGTTCAAATCCTTCAGCAGTTCCTCGGCCCAGCACTTCCTGCCGATGTCGAGCGCGATCGTCAGCGTGGCGTCGGAGTAATCGGTCACGCCTACCTGCCCGGTCAGGTGCGCGTAGATGTAGTCCTTGATGTTCAGCCACCAGCGCGCGCGTCGGTAAACCTCCTCGTGATGCTCGCGCAGCCACAGGATCTTGGGCAGCGTGAAGTGCTCGTCGATGCGGTTGCCGGTCAGCCGGTAGAACGCCTGAGGGTCGATCCGGCTCTCGATAAAGGTCACCTCGCGCGAGGCGCGGCTGTCCGAGTGCAGGATGTTGGGGTAAAGCGCGCGCCCGCCCGCGTCCACCGCGATGCAGCCGTTCATCGTGCCCGACAGCCCGACGCAGGCGATGTCGCGCGGCTTCACCTGCGCGAGCAGTTCGCGGATCGCCTCCAGCACCGCGCGCAAAATCGTCGCCGGGTCCTGCTCGGCCCAACCGGGCCGGGGATAGTCGGTCGCATAGCCCCGCCTGACCGCGCACACCGTGCGCCCCGTTTTGTCGAACACCGAACACTTGCAGCCGGTGGTGCCGGCGTCGCAGGTCATGATGTAATTTTTACCCATTGCGAATGTCCCCCGCTTCCGTATTGCTTCTATTATAACATCCGCGCACAGATTTACAAGCGTCAATCGCGCGGCGACACGCCGTTGTTTATGGGAAATACTCCCATGGTAATTTCAGCCAATAAGCCACCATTAGAACTATTTCATTCTTGTGGTCAATTCAAATTTCTGATATATTTTCCTAAACTATCGTTATAGTAATCACAAGGGGGTTCAACATGGATTACAGGAGCCTGGGGATGCGCATTCGCAAGCAGCGCAAGAACCTGCATCTCACGCAGGAGGAACTGGCCGAGCGCGCTGGCATCTCGCTGTCCTTTCTCGGCCATATCGAGCGCGGCACCCGCAAGGCCAGCCTGGAGACGCTGGTGTCGCTGTCCAACGCGCTGGGCATGTCCACCGACATCATGCTGCAGGAATCGCTGGACGACCATGTGCTGTCCAAGCGCCAGGGCGACCGAAGCCAACGCAAGGTGCTGCGCGAGATTTCAAAACTGCTGCTCGAAAACCCCGATACCTGGGACGATCAGTAGGCGATCAAACCTCGTCCAACCAATGTTCGCACAGCCGTGCAAGCTCACTCTCGGCAAGTTCGCCTTCCAGCCGGTAGAGTCCGAGGTTCCTCATGCTGAGCACGCTGTGCCCCGCCATCACCACGCCATCCAGCAGCCGGATGCGCACGCGGGCGAACTGCGTCGCCAGCGCGCGGACGAACGCCACCTCGTCCTCGGCCGCCGCCTGTCCCCCCGCGCGCTTTATCAGCAGCAGCGCCGTCTGGGCATGGTAGCGCAGCGCAGGCTCGACCGCCTGGCGCAGCGTCAGCCGTCCCTGCCATCGGCCGGCGCACAACTGTGAGCTGCCCAACAGATGCCCCGCCATGTTCATGCACATCAACCATATCTGATCGCCTGCGGGCGGTTCGAACAGCCGCGCGCAGTGCAGGCTCATCTGGCGGACGTTGGTGATCCGCGGCCGGTCGGAAAGCCTCAGCCGCTCATAACGCGCGGTCGTCTCATTCAAAAACGCAAACCACTCGGCCGATTGTCGGCCCATGCCGGGCACTGCGACAAGCGCCGCGGGAGATGCCGCGAGCACGCCCGCGACCGAGCCGAACCGGTCGATCAGCGCATGCGCGAGCGGGTTCACGTCGCGCTGCGGGATCACGGCGTAGAGCAGCAGCTCCAGCACCTCGTGCGGCTCAAAGGCGGAAAGCCCCTCGGCCAGCTGACGCTTGCGCAGCCGGGCGCGATGTCCGCCATGCGGATGGTTTTGCGGTCCGACCACCTGTCGCGCCATCGCTTCATCCCTCATTTGTCCTTACGCGTGTACTTTATTCTACCACACTGCCCGCCGACGGGCAACGCATTTTCCCCTGCGGATGCGAATACGCTGTAGGGAATCGGGGCGGCGGGCGACCGCGGGTCGCCCCGATGAAGAACGGGGGGTGCCCGATGCGGGAAGCCAAGGACGGCGGTGCGAAGCCGGTCAGGCCCCACAGCCTGGAACTTACCGATCGCAGCCGCGCCGTGATCAGCGGCGTCGAGGACGTGGACAGCTTCAACGAACAGATGATCGTACTGAATACCTCGGCCGGCGCGATGACGCTGATGGGCGACGCTCTGCACGTGTCGAGGCTGAGCCTCGAGGAGGGGCAGCTGCTGATCGAGGGGCGCATCATCGCGGTCGAGTACGACGAGCGCACCGCGCGCGACAAGGGCGGCGTGTTTAAGCGCCTGTTCAAGTAGCCGATGCTGTACTACACCGTCGGTCAGTGGCGCATCTTCGTCACAATGGTCGCGGCCGGCGCGCTCGCGGGCGCGTGGTACGCGCTGATGGCGCGCGTCGCGCGCGCGCTCGACGCCGGCGCGTGGCTGAACGCCTTTTTCGACCTGATGATCGCGCTGGGCGTATGGACCATCGTGTGCGCGGGTCTGCTGGCCGCGAACTACGGCGAGGTGCGGCTGTACGCGCTATCGGGCGCGGCGCTCGGATTCTTTGCCTACCAGCTGACGGTAAAACGCCTCGTCGATGCCCTGCTCGGCGCAGTCTCAAAGATCGCGCGCAAGTTGCGCGCATGGCTGTGTAAGCGTTCTCTCATGAAAAAAATCTTTCGATGATCGGCAGGAATATGTCGGCTTATGTCGTATAAGAATAATAGTGTCGGTATGTACGAATGGCTTTTACGGGAATGGGGTACGGTCGTGGGCAAGAAGCGGGTAGTCAAACCCCGGTTCTGGTTTTTGATGATGGCGACACTTGTGTTGGCCTTCATGTGCGTATATGCGTCGCAGGGGCAGTTGATGGCCCGCCAGGCGGCGCGCATTGCGCAGCTCGAAGCCGACCGGCTGTCGAAGATGAGCGAAAACGCGTTGCTTGAGCGCAAGATCGCGTTTGCCAAGACGGACGAATACGTGGAGCGCGTCGCGCATCAGGAATTGGGCCTGCTCAAGAAGGGCGAGATTCGCTTCGTGGCGGGTAGTCAGGCGGGTAATGATTAGCATTGACGACCCATCCGGTACGCGGATCGGCGTACTCGATGTGGGTTCGAACTCTGTGCGCCTGCTCGTGGCCGACGTGGCCGACGGGCAGGTTTTGTCTATCCACAAGGAAAGGATTACCTGTCGGCTGATGTCCGGCTTTTCGGACGGCCTGCTCGACGAAGGCGCGATCGAGCGCACCGCGCGCGCGATCGAGTTGCTGGCCGGGAAGGCGCGCGCGCTGGGCGCGCAGACGGTCGCGGGCTTTGGCACCAGCGCGCTGCGCGAAGGGACCAACCGAGTCTTGCTCATCGCGCGCGCCGAGCGCGCCGGGGTGCCGATCGCCGTCGTGAGCGGCGAGCGGGAAGCCGACCTGGCCTACGCGGGCGCGGCCCCGGCCGGGCGGCGCGGGGTGATCGACATCGGCGGCGGCTCGACCGAACTTTCCGCAGGCGAGGACGGGCGCGTGCTCGTCGCGCGCTCGGCGCAGGTCGGCGCGGTGCGGCTGTGCGAGGCGCTGGGCGGCGCGATGCGGCCGGACGACATGCTCCTGGCCGCGCGCACGGCGCTCTCCCCCGCCTGGGATGCGATCGCAAGCCACCCCTCCGACGGGTGGACGGGCGTGGGCGGCACGGTCACGACGCTTGCCGCCATGACGCTGGCGCTTTCTCCCTACGACCCGGCCCGGGTCGAGGGCTTCCCCGTCACCGCGCAGGCTGCGCGCGGATGGCTTGACAGGCTGTGTGCGATGCCGCTCGAGGCGCGCACGCAGATCGTCGGCCTGAACCCCGACCGCGCCGACATCATTCCCTTCGGCGCCGCCATTTTGTGCGCCTTTTTCGATCTGAGCAATGTCCCATACATTTCGGCGAGCGACAGCGACAACCTGCTGGGCTATGCGCGGATGGGGATCATATAAGCGACGGGCGGTCAAAGGTCGTCCCAGGCCATTGACAGGCCCAGCGTGCTTTTCGCAGCGCAGAGGTTGTCCATGGCCTGCCGTTTCTTCTGATGCCTCTTCCCGGTTCCCTCTGACGCGCGCATTGCGCGCATTCTCCGGATGCACGAGAGGTGGCCCGCAGACCGGATGGAGAGAACCTGCTGGTCGATCTATAAAACTCCTGTCATTCGATCAACGGGTTCTCTCCCTCAGTCGGCTGCGGCCGACAGCTCCCTCGTCAGAGGGAGCCACGGGGCTAGGTAAGCGCGCGTCAGGAGGAAAAGAGGAAGCGCCCTGCGGTTGCCCCGATAATAAAGAACCACTTCTCCGGCCGTCTTGGAAAGCGGACGCTTGGTCGATGATCTGGGGCGGCCAAAGGTCGCCCGCACGATGCATCGCCCCCCTCACACCCAATCAAATTGTAAGAATGACAAATCAAAGCGAACGCATTGATCCCCCGGATTCTGTATACTGAGGTCATCGGGCAGGCGCGGCGATCGCCGGCGTTGCCCCATTATGCAGATGGAGGGATTCTCATGAACAGGCGTCTTTGGGCCATCCTCGCGTGCGCGCTGCTGGTGTTGACCGCGCTTGCCCCGTCCGCCCTGGCGGCGGAGCGCGTCAAGGTCACGCTCGCCTCCTTCCCCGACCAACCGAAGGCCGCGCTGGAAAAGGCGATCGCGGCTGCCAACCTGCCGTTTGACGTCGAGATCATCGAGTACCCGCAGAGCGAGTACGAGAGCAAGATCAAGATGGCTTTCTCGAGCGGAACACCGACCGACATCGTGCTGATGGACGGCCCGAACGTAGCCAGCTACGCCTCCTCCGGCGCGCTGGAGCCGCTGGAAGGCTACTGGGCCGCGGACGACTTCGCGGACCTCGTGCCCTCGGCGCAGGGCTCGATGCAGTGGGACGGCCACATCTGGGCCGCGCCGCTCAACGAATCGAACACCATCCTCTACTACAACAAGCCGTTGTTTGAACAGCTGGGCATCGAGGTGCCGACCTCGGTCGACGACGCCTGGACGTTCGAGCGCCTGTTCGAGGTGTGCGAGCAGGTGGTGGAACGCGACGCGGCCGGCAACGTCACCCGCTACGCGATTCAGCCGCAGATGTTCCCGATCTCTCAGAAGAACGAGGGCATGACCTACACCGAGCAGCTGTGGGTGTGGATGGCTGGCGGCAATTTTATCAGCGAGGACGGCACAACCGCGAGCGGCGTCTTTGACAGCGAAGAATCCAAGCGCGGCGTCCAGTTCTTTGCCGACCTCTATCAGAAGGGCTATGCCGCCACCGAGGACATCGCCAACGCCTTCGAGACCGGCAAGGTCGCCATGTGGGTCAACGGCCCGTGGATGCTGGGCGTGTGGAAGAACCAGTTCCCCGAGGTATTTGACGGCGGTTGGGGCGCGATGCCGCTGCCGCGCGACGTGCAGGGCGCATCGGGTTCGGGCAGCTGGAACATCGCGATCAGCGCCAAGTCCGAGCACAAGCAGGAAGCCTGGCAGACCATACAGGCCATCACCGGCAAGAAGGGCCACGCCATCTGGTGCGAGGAGACCGGCAACCTGCCCGCCCGCGCCTCGGTGCTCGAAGGCTCGCCCACCTACAAGGAATATCCCTACAACATCATCAACGAGCAATTGCAGAAGACCGCCAAGGCGCGCCCGGTTACCCCGCACTACCCGGCCATCTCCGAGGCGATCATGAACTGCTTCGCCGACGTGGCGTTTGGCGAGGACGTGGATGCCGCGATCGCGAACGCGGTCAACCAGATGAACACCGCGCTGGGCGGCTGATCCTGAGGTTTTACGCCGCCCGACACCCCGGGATGCGCTTTGTGCCGGCGGCACCGGGCGCATCCCGGTTTGGCTTGATTTACGTGTGTCCAGCCTGTACAATGATCACAGGCCATCCGAACATGAAGGTGGTGATTTCATGAATTTCGCGGCCTCGCGTGGGCGCGACTACGCCGGCCAGAATCGCGTGCGCGAAAACGCAATCGGCTACCTGTTCATGCTGCCCGCACTTTGCGTTTTGTGCTATTTTCTGCTGGTGCCGGCGATCCGGCTGTTTTCGCTCAGCTTTACCAACTATGCGCTGATTGCCGGCAAGGGTGATTTCATCGGCCTCGCCAACTACAAGAACATGCTGGGCGACCGCGACTTCATCAACGCGCTCAAGGTCACGCTGCACATGGTCTTGCTGATCGTGCCCATCCAGACCGCGCTGGCGCTTACGATGGCGGTGTTCGTCAACCAGCCGTTCAGGGCCGTCAATGCCTTCCGCACGGTGTTCTTCATCCCGGCCATCATCTCGTTCGTCGCCGTGTGCGTGATGTTCAAGCAGATGTACAGCCCATCGTTCGGCCTCGCCAACACCATGCTGGGCGCGCTGGGTATCCCGCGGCTGCAATACCTGTCGAACGTGCGCCAGGCATTGCCCTCGATCGTGTTCACCTGCGTGTGGAAGTCGTGGGGCTACTTCATGGTCATCTTTCTGAGCGGACTGCAGGAGATCCCCGGCGAGCTGCGCGAGGCCGCGCGGATCGACGGCGCGGGCCCGGTCAAGGAGTTTTTGTTCATCACGATCCCCCATCTCAAGAAGGTCACGCTGTTCGTGGTGGTGATCACCACGATGGACGCGATCAAGCTGTTCATCCCCACCTTTGTGATGACCTCCGGCAATCCGCGCGGCGCGACCGACGTCGTCGTGCACTACATCTGGCGCTCCGCGTTCCGCCTCGAACGGGTGGGCTACGCCGCGGCGATGTCCACGGTGCTGTTCATGATCATCGTGTTGGTCACGCTTGCACAGTTCCGGCTCGGCGAACGGAAGGAGGACGCCTAGGATGCAGCTTTCGAAACGCCGCTCCCTGTCCCGAGAACGGCTGAGGACGCTTGGGGGGCGTTGCCTGTTCTACGCCGTGCTGCTCGCCTTTGCGGTGGTGGTCGCCATCCCGCTCATCTGGGTGCTGGGCAACGCGCTGCGCCCCAACGCCGAGATCGGGCAGTACACCCTTCTGTCGCTTCACACCTTTGCGCCCGCGCGGTTCACCTTTGAGAACTTCGTCAACATCTTCTCCGAGCTCAACATGGTGCGCGTCATCCTGAACACGGTGTTCGTGGCGATAACGGTCACGTTCTCAAGCCTCGTGGTCAATTCGCTCGCGGCCTACGCCTTCGCGCGCATCCGCTTCTTCGCCAAGGGTTTCCTGTTCGTGCTGATTGTTTCGCTGCTGGTGCTGCCCATCGAGATACTGATCATCCCGCTGTACCTGACCATCGCTCAAACCGGGCTGAAAAACACGTTCTGGTCGCTGATTCTGCCCTTTATCGCCACCCCGTTCGGCATTTTCTACATGCGCCAGTTCTACCTGAACACCCCGCGAACGCTCGACGAGGCGGCGCTGCTCGACGGCTGCGGTCACGGCTCGATCTTCTTCAAAATCTATCTGCCGCTGGCCAAGACGCCGCTGATTACGCTGGGGCTGTTGGCGTTCCTGCAGCAGTGGGACAGCTTCATTGTGCCGGTCACCTTCATCGACGTGGAATCGCGCATGCTTTTGCAGGTGGCGCTCACGCGCCTGGCGATCGGGCTATACGCCAACGACTACGGCATCCTGTTTGCGGGCGTGGCGCTATCGATCGTCCCGATGATGATTGTGTATTTCTGCTTCCAAAAATACATCGTGGAGAGCGTCGCCAGCACCGGCATCAAGGGCTGACGCGCTTCACGCAAAGGAGTTCTCCATTATGAAGAATGCAAAGCGCCGCGTGTTTCTGGACATGCACTTCCCCGACTGGCCCGAACGCCAGACCGCGACCGCGTTTGACCCGGACGAGATCGCCGATACCATGATTCGCTCAAACGTCGACAGCGTGATCCTGTACGCGAAGTGCCAGTTTGGCAATTTTTATTACGACACCGAGATCGGCCACAAGCACCGGGGCCTGGGCAGCCTCAACCTCTTCCCCGAGGTGTGCCGTCGGCTGCGGGCGGCCGGGATCGAGGTCATCGCCTATTACTCGGTGTCCTGGGACGAGCGCATCAGCGCGTTGCACCCCGAATGGCTGGTCGAGGGCCCGAACGGCGAGCGGGATAACCTGGAGGAATTTCGTTGGTCGACGCTGTGCCTCAACTCGCCCTATCGCCAGGTGGTGATCGATCACCTGCGCGAGATCAGCCGGATGCTTAAGCCCGACGGCTTCTGGATCGACATGTCGATCATCGGAAAGGACCGCTGCTTCTGCCCGCACTGCCGCGCGCTGTACGAGGCCCGGGAGGGCGAGCCGCTTGACGGGGCGCGCATCGCGTCGGACGAGCGCGCGCAAAACCGCTTTACCCGGTTCCGCTATGACTACATCGAGGCGTTCTACCGCGAGGCCTACGCCGCGATTCGATCCATCCTGCCGGACGCGAATCTGGCCAACAACTACTGGGGCTATCCCTACTCCAACGCCTCCATGGGTTCGCGCGCGATCGGCGCACTTACGCAGGCCGACTTCGTGACCGGCGAGGCCTACACCGACTGGACGGGCCTCGGCGCGCCCAGCTTCTTCAGCAAATTCCTGCGCGGCGCGGCCGGGGAGGGCCGACCCTTCGAGGCGCTGATCGGGCGGTTCCTCGGCACGTGGGACTACACCGCCAAGCCCGATGCCCAGCTGGCACTCGAGGCCTACACCGTGGCCAGCAACGGCGGCACGACGACGGTGGACGACGAGCCGTTCGCGGACGGACACCTCGACGCGGACGCCTATCGCGCGATCGGCGCGGCCTTTGCGGAAATCAAGCGGCGCGAGCACCTGTTGGACGGACGGCCGGTCAAATTTGCCGCCATCTGGCACTCGCAGACCTCCAAGGATCATTACTTCCACGGTGCGGAGGATTTCGCAAAATCGTTTGCCGGCGCATACCGGCTGCTGCGCGAGCTGCAATGCCCGGCCGACTTGGTGTTCGACGAGCGACTATCGAGCGAATCGCTCGACGGATACCGGCTGCTGCTGTTGCCTTCCGTGGCCGTGATCGCGCCGGAACACTGGGCCGTGATTCGCCGGTTTGCCGAGCGCGGCGGGCTGGTCGTCGCGGCGGGCCCGACCGGCATGTACCGGGTGGAGGACGACCGCATGGTGCGGGACGGCGCGATCCCATCCGAGCTCGGCCTGCGCATGGACGCGCTCTCGGGCGTCACGATCAGCTATCTCTCGGCCGAGGACGAGTCGCTGCGCGCGCTCCTCCCCCGCCGCGCACAGCTGGTGCGCGGGCGGTATGTGCGCGCATGGGCCGAAGGCGCGCGGGTGCTGGCCCGCGTCGTGCTGCCCATCTGCGAGACGCGCGGCAAGCGCTTCTTCCACAACAACCTGCCCGCGCCCTACGAGCCGACCGAGGAGGCGGCGCTCACCGAAACGACGCTCGGCCGGGGCCGCGTGTGCTGGTTCGCGCAGGACATATTCGCCCAGTTCGCGCGCTACCACCAGGTGGACCTGATGACCATCTTGCGCCGCCTGATGGAAACGGCCGGCGTGCGCTCGCCGCTTGCGCTGTCGTGCGCGTCGAACGTGGAATTCGCCCTAGCCGAGATGCCGGACAGGACGGTTTTGCACCTGGTCAACTTCACGCCCGGTATGGGCGTGTGCTGCGGCACGATGGACCCCTTCGAGGGCCGTTACGCGCGCACGTTTGAATTTGTCGACCGCGTCAACCCGATCGCCGACCTCGAGATTCGCGTGGCCGGACGGTTTGAGAAGGCGCACGCGTTCGCGCTGGACGCCGAGCTCGATGTCCGGATTGAGGGGGACGAAACCGTGCTGACGCTTGATCGGCTGTATGAGTGGGAGAGCATAGAACTTAGGTAGTTAGGCAGGTCGATCGTCCTATGAATGTGCGAAAATCCGTCGCGCCGGCGCTGGCCGCGCTCATGTTGCTGCTGTCGATCGCACCCGCGTGGGCTACGCCCGCGCGGGCTGCGGACGCGCCAATCAAACTGGAGCTGCTGTCCTTCCCCGACCACCCCAAGCAGACCTTGCTCGAGGTGTACGAGCGGTCGGGCCTGCCCTATGAGCTGTCGATCGTGGAGGTGCCGCAGAACCAATACGAGCAAAAGGTGCGCATGAAGCTGTTCTCGGGCGAAGCGCCCGACCTGGTGCTCATCGACACCCCCAACATCGCCAGCTATGCGGTGACCGGCGCGCTCGAGCCGCTCGACGGCTACTGGGACGCGGCCGATTTTGCCGACCTCGTGGATTCGAGCCGCGAGGCGCTCCGGTACGACGGCCACATCTGGGCCGCGCCGCTCAATCAGGCCGATTGCCTGCTGTTTTACAACAAGGCGCTGCTCGCGGCCGAGGGCATAACGCCCGCGACCTCGCTCGAGGATGCGTGGACGCTCGAACAGCTGCTGGACGCGGCCAAGCGGCTGACCAAAACCGACGCCACGGGCCGGATCGTGCAATACGGGCTCCTGCCCAGCATGTTCACGCCCGACAACAAGAACGAGGGCATGGCGTTCACCCAGATGCTCTACACCTGGTGGTTTGGCGCCGAGGTACTCGACCCCGACGGCTCGGCCGCCAGCGGCTACTTCGACGCGCCCGAGAGCATCGAAGCGGTGCGCTTCTACGCCGACCTATTCGGCAAGTACCGGGTGGCCCCGCGCGAAGAAATCCCGAACGGCTTCACCGAGGGCAAGATCGCCATGTGGATCACCGGCCCGTGGCTGCTCGGCGCATGGAAGGAGAGCCATCCGGCGTTTTACGAGGGCGGCTGGGGCGCGATGCCGCTGCCGCGCGGGGCGAGCAGGGCCAGCGCCTCGGGCAGCTGGAACATCGCCATCACGCGCGACTGCCGCGACAAAGCCGCCGCCTGGCGGGTGATCGAGGCGTTGACCGGCGCCGAAGCCATGCGGCTGTGGTGCGACCGCACCGGCAACCTGCCCGCCCGCAAGTCGATCCTGGACGCGGGCGATGCCTACCGCACCGAGCCGCCCTACGACATCCTGTCGGCCCAGCTGCTCTTTGTCGCGCGCCCCCGTCCGGTTTCACCGTTCTACCCCGAGATTTCCGAAGCGCTGGTGGACTGTTTCAACAGTGCGGCGTTCGGCGCCGATCCCGAGCAGGCGGTTCGGGCCGCCACCGCACGCATCGACGCGGCGCTGGGCGCGCCGGGCAGGTTAAGGTGAGTGTCATGCAGGCGATCCGGCGGCGGGCGCTCGAGCGCTTCGGCATACGCGGCAAGATCACGCTGGCTTTTTCGCTGGTGTTCGTGCTGCTGTTTGCGCTGCAGCTGGTCATCTATTCGCTGCTGACCGATCGCGTCGTGCGCACGATGGCCAACAACTACGTGCTGGAGACCGTGCGCCAGACCGGCGGCCAGGTGGACGCCTCGATCGACCAGATCAACATGCTCTCCAAAAACATCGTGGCCAACGCAGAAATCCGGGATGCGCTGGCCGTCGCCACCCGCCTTAAGCCGGGGGAGCCGCTGCCCTACCCAAGCACCCTGACCATCACGTCGGAGCTGTCGAAGATCACGCTGGCCTACGACGGCATCCACTCGATCCAGCTCTATACGCCGGCGGCCACCATCAACTACAACTTCGCGAGCGATTTTGAAAACTTTGAGTCGCTGTTGAGCGCTGCGGAGAAGGCGCGCCTGACGGCCTCGCGCGGCGAGCTCGTGCTGATGTCGGCGCGCCGGGAATACACCGACAAGCTGGGCCGGGAGCGCAGCTACGTGTTCTCAGCCACGCGCAAGTACATCGACTACCGCACCGGCCAGTCGCTGGGTTACGTGTTCATCAACGTCAACGAGCGCGTACTCAAGGAGATCATCGAGCCGGTGCGCATCGGCCGTGCCGGGCGCATCCAGATCTTCAGCGCCGACGGGCAGGTGGTGTCCGCCGAGGACGACGCCGAAATCGGCCGATCGGTGGAGCCCGCGCTGCTCGAGGCGCTCGCGTCCGGCCTGCGCCAGGGCTTCTTCATCGAGGGCGATCAGCTGGTGGTGTACAGCGTCTCGGACAGGACCGGCTGGGGCGCGACCACCCGCCTGAAGCTGGGCGAAGTGACCTCGGCGTTTGACGACCTCAGGCTGCTCAACCTGCTGATCGGCGCGATCGGCATTGCGGTGGCCACGCTGGCCTCGGTGCTGATCGCCCGCGCGCTCACCAAGCCGCTGTCGGAGTTGGTGGAGACGATGCAGCGCATTCAGGAAGGCGACCTGGGCGCGCGCGCGCGGGTGCAGACCGGCGACGAGATCGGTCGCCTGGCGCAAGCGTTCAACCGCATGACCGACGACATGCGTTCGCTGATCACGCAGTATTACGAGGGAGAGCTGGTGTCGCGCGAGTCGGAGCTCAAGGCGCTGCAGGCGCAGGTCAGTCCCCATTTCCTGTACAACACGCTGGATTCGGTGTACTGGTTGATGCTGATGCGCGGACAGGGCGACATCGCCGACATCATGGTGTCGCTGTGCGAAATCCTGCGCTATTCAATCGGGCGCGATTCGGGCCCGGTCAGCCTGGCGCGGGAGCTGACAATGGCGCGTCACTACCTGATGATCCAGCGGATGCGTTTTGGCGACAAGCTGTGCTTCACCTTGCCGGGCGACGCGCAGCCGCGCACGCTCGGCGTGCCCAAGATGATCCTGCAGCCGCTGATCGAGAACGCGATCGTGCACGGCATCACCCCGGAAAAAACCGTGCTCAACGTGACCGTCGAGGCCGAGTTGGAAGGGGATCTGCTGCGCCTTTGGGTCATCGACGACGGCTCGGGCATCGATCCTGAGCGGCTGCGCGACGTCATGCGGGCGCAGGACGTGGCGGAGGGTCATACCGGGTTGGGCCTCCACGCGGTGGACAAGCGCATCCGAATCCTGCTGGGCGAGGAATACGGGGTCGAAGTGACCAGCCGCAACGGACAGGGCACCTCGGTCCGGCTGACGCTGCCGATCATCCGGCTGTCCGAAAATCAGGAGGACATCGTATGAAGCTTTTGCTGGTGGACGACGAGCCGATCGTGCTGGCGGGCCTGCAGAGCATCCTGGCCGAGCACGCGGACGAATTCCCGATCGCAGGCCTGTGCAGCTGCGGCGAGGAGGCGCTGCGGGCGGTTGAACGCGCGAAGCCGGACATCGTCATCACCGACATCCGCATGCCCGGCATGTCGGGGCTCGACCTGGCCGAACGGATTCGCGCGCTCGACGAGCGCATCGTGGTGATCCTGCTGACCGGTTATTCCGATTTCACATTCGCCCAGAAGGCCCTGTCGCTCGGCGTATTCGAATACCTGGTCAAGCCCACCCGGCACACCGACATCCTGGGCTGCCTCAGGCGCGCCGCCGACAGGCGCGGCCGACTGCTGGCCGCGGCCCGGTCGATCGCCCCGCCCTGCAGCGCGGACGAACACCTGTCCGCGTTCATCCGTTCGGCGCTGTCGGCCCCGGCCGCGCCCGAGGCCGTGCAGGCAACCGAGCGCGCCCTGATGAAGGATGCCCGCGCCTATTACGTGTGCGATACGCTGTTCGAGGCCGGCGGCGACCTGGGCGCCGAGCGCGATGCTTTTTCGCTCGGTCAATCGGTGCGCGGCGTATTTCTGAACGCGTTCTCCGGAACGGCGCAGCTGGCGTTCGCGCCGCCCGGCATAGGCAGCCTGATCGCGGTGGCGTTCACCCGCCAGTCCGGCCCCGAGGCGGCCGAGCGGGTGTCGCGTGCCGCCGGCGCGTGCGTGCGCGAGGCGCTTCGGCTGTTGGGCGCGCAGCTGGTCATCGGGCTGTCCGGCGAGCGCTCCACCCTGTCCGAGCTGTCCGCCGCCTGCGCCGAAGCGGCCACCGCCCGCAACAGCGCCGCCAAGAGCGGTCACAGCTTTTCTTCTCACGCGAGCCGCCAGGGCATGACCCACTCCCCACCCATCAAGAAGGCGCTTCGTTACATTCAGGCTCACTTCAGCGACAGCATATCGCTTAAGGAGGTGTCGGCCGAGGTGTTCTTGAACGCCTGGTACTTCAGCGAGCTGTTCAAAAAGGAAGTGGGCAAGTCGTTCACCGACTACATCCTCGACCTGCGCATCCAGCTCGCCCGGCAGCTGATCGCCGATCGGCGGCTGCCGCTCTACCAGGTATCCGCGATGGTGGGCTTGAACAGCCCCACCTATTTCAGCCAGGTGTTCAAAAAGGCCACCGGCCTCACGCCCAAGGAATACCGCAAGCAGCTCGCGCAGCAGCCACAGCCGGCGAAAAAATAACCCCCGTTTTCACAACGGTCGCCGTATAATGCGCGGCCGGAATGCCATGTCCGTACTCACCCGTTAAGGCGTCCGCGCGCAAAAGCCGTTTGTATCCCCGGCTCGTCCGTGCTATAATAATCCCATGAGCGACTACCATCTGTCCGTCATCCGGCCAAGCGATACGCGCGCGCAGCGTGCGCTTACCGCGCTGCTTCAACGCGAAGGCATCCGCCGCGACCGCAACCTGGACTACACCGTCGGGCTGTTCGACGACGGCATGCGCCTCGTGGCGACCGGTTCGACCTTCGGAAACACGCTGCGCTGCCTGGCGGTCGACGGCGAGCACCGGGGCGAGGGGTTGCTTGCGCAGGTGCTGACCTCCCTGATCGAGCGGCAGGTGGAGCGCGGCTACGGCGAGTTATTCCTGTACACAAAGCCCGAGACCGCGCGCTTCTTCGCCGATCTCGGGTTTTATGAAATCGAGCGCGTGCCCGGTAAATTGGTCTTCATGACCGACCGCCCGCGCGCGTTCGAGGCGTATCTCGCGGCGCTGGGGCGCAACGCGCCGTTATCCGGCCGGGCCGCCGCGGTGGTGATGAACGCCAATCCGTTCACGCTGGGGCACCTGCACCTGCTGGAGAAGGCCTCGCGCGAAAACGACGTGGTGCACGTGTTCGTGGTGTCCGAGGAGATGTCGCTGGTGCCGGGTCCCGTGCGCTTCAAACTGGTGCGCGAGGGCTCGGCTCACCTGCCCAACGTCCTGTGCCACCCCTCGGGCAGCTACATCGTGTCGAGCGCCACCTTCCCCTCCTACTTCCTCAAGGACGACGAGACGGTCACCCGCACCCAGGCGGAGCTGGACATCCGCGTATTTGGGCACATCGCCCGCGCGCTGTCGATCGCGCGCCGCTACGCGGGCGAGGAGCCCTTCTCCGGCATCACCCGGATCTACAACGACGCGATGCTCGAGCTGCTGCCCGCGTTCGGCGTGGAGCCGATCATCGTGCCGCGCGTCAAGGCAAACGGCGTGGCCATCAGCGCCTCGCGCGTGCGCCAGCTGATCCACGACGGCCCGGTCGAGGCAATCCGCCCGCTCGTGCCCCTCCCCACCTACGCCTTCTTCACCAGCGAAGAGGGCCGGCCGGTGGTCGAGGCCATACGCGCGAGCGACCGCGTGATCCACGACTGACGATTCCCGTCTGCCGTAGATGGATCTACAGCAGCTTCTCGATATCGGCCTCCATCTGCGAGGGCTTGTACGAGGGCGAATAGCGCGCGTGGACATTGCCTTCGCGGTCGATCAGGAACTTGCCGAAGTTCCACACGATGTCGCCCTTATGCCCGATCGGCTGGATCGCCAGCACCTTCTTCTCAAATGCGCGCGCGTCGTCGTCGGCCACGGCCTCGCCGCCCTCCTGCTTCAGCCACACGAACAGCGGATCGGCGGCCTGTCCGTTGACCTCGACCTTGGCAAAGCGCGGGAAGGTCGTGCCGTAGTTGATCGAGCAGAACTGCGCGATCTCATCATCGGCCTCGGGCGCCTGCTCGCGGAACTGGTTGCAGGGGAAGTCCAGCACCGCAAAGCCCCGATCCCTGTACTTCTTGTAGGTCGCCTCCAGCGCCTCATATTGCGGCGTCAAGCCGCAGCGCGTCGCCGTATTCACCACCAACAGCACCTTGCCCCGGTACGCACCGAGCGATGTCTCTTGCCCGCGGTTGTCCTTCACGGTGAAATCGTAGATGTTCATGATCGATCCTCCCTTGTCGTATGATGTATGTCTATTGATACCGATTTTGCGCACCGATGAAACAAGTTGTGGCAATACGCGGCCGATTGTGCTAAAATGACGGCTGAAAGAGGGGATGGCGATGCGGCATCCGAAGTCCAGGCGACCAAAGGCCTATCTGCGGAGGCTTACGTTCCGGCGTGCGCCCGGCACCTACCGGGCACAGCGGGAGATCGAGGCCTGGCAGCAGGCCCGGGAGCGCGCGCGCCTTCGCAGAAGAAGCCGCCTGACGTGGGGGATCGCCCTGACCGCCGCCGTGGCGACGGCCGCCTATGGGTTCGTTCAGTGGGCGCTGCCCCACTGGCGGTACCGACAGGCGGAGCAATTGCTTGTGTCCGTCGATTATGGGCGGGCGAGCGAGGCTTTCGCGGCGCTGGGCCCCTACCGAGACGCGCCGCTCCGCGCGGGCGAGGCCCGCTACGCCGAGGCCGAGGCGCTGCTTGAGCGCGGGGATTTCGAAGGCGCATACCGCTCGTTCGGCAAGGCCGCGGGGTATAAGGACGCGCTCGAGCGCCGCTACGCGATCGCCTACGGGCAGCTGGGCATCGGACGGATCGCGGCGGGCGCCCACCACATGGTAGGGCTCAATGAGGACGGTACGGTCGCCGTCGCGGGGCTGATCGACGACGCGGACGACTTTGCCGGCGTCAAGGCCCTGGCCGCCGGCAGCGACCACACTGTCGGGCTCCGACCCGACGGCAGCGTTGTGGCGCGCCGCCTGGTCGAGGGCGACTCGATCTCCTACGCCGGCCAGTGCGACGTGGACGATTGGGCGGACATCGTGCAGGTAGCCGCCGGCAGCGACCATACGGTGGGCCTCAAGGCGGACGGCACGGTGGTGGCGACCGGCTTCATCGCCGACGCCTACAGCTACCGCTCCTACCAGGGCCAATGCGACGTAGACGGCTGGACGGGCGTCTGCCAGGTGGCGGCCGGCTCGCAGCACACGGTAGGGCTCAGGAAGGACGGCACGGTGGTGGCGACCGGCTTCATCGAGGGCGACTACGCGCCCTACGTCGGCCAGTGCGAGGTCGGCGGCTGGAAGGACATCATTCAAATCGCCGCCGGCGACCACCACACGGTCGGCCTCAAGGCCGACGGCACGGTGGTGGCCGTCGGGGCCAACTGGTCGGGGCAATTGGACGTCGGCGGCTGGACCGGCATCGCGGCTATCTCGGCCGGCTGGGGCCACACGGCGGGTCTCAAGCGCGACGGCACCGTGGTGGCGACGAAGTTCATCGAAGGCGACCTCCCCTACGCCGGCCAATGCGACGTCGACGGCTGGACCGGCATCCGCGCCATAGCCGCCGGCAGCTACGCAACCCTCGCCCTCAAGCAAGACGGCGCCGCCATCTGCACCCGCGCCACCGTGAGCGATTCCCGCGCCGCCCCGGTCCAAGGCGACGTAACCAACTGGCAACTTGGCCCCGCCATCGAGCACGCCGCTGAGCATGTGCGTGATCCCCAAAATACTGCTTGACAACCCCGCCCCAAACAACTATAATACATCTTGTGCTGCGTAGGGGCATGGTGTAATGGTAACACGTGGGTCTCCAAAACCTTTGTTGAGGGTTCGAGTCCTTCTGCCCCTGCCAAGGCAGTCCGTCTAGACCACGGGCTGCTTTTTTGTTCAGATCGCTCAAGTTTGTCAAACTGCCGTGTTAAGTATCGATCTCATGTCCTCTAGCGCGTCACCGAACAAATGGATGTAAGTGTTAAATGTAATCGCGGTAGAGGCATGTCCAAGCAGTTTTGACAGAATCTTAACATCGCACCCTTTGTAGTAACAGGCCGTGGCAAAGGTATGTCGGTACACGTGCATCCCCATGTAAGGCACGCTCGCTGCCTTGCAAGCCTTTTGCATCCTGTACCTCAACGCCTCATAGGACAGCCGCTCACCATCCCCACCGTTGAATATGTGCGGCGTGGTGGTGTCTTCCTTCATGGCTTGGAGCATCTTCAGCGCCTTTGCGCTCAAGGGAATCGTGCGGTTGCTGCTGTACGTCTTCGCGCTGTCCTGAACGAACGACTGCCGCTTGTTGGCAAGCCTGACAGTGGTCTTGCTGATCCTGACCGCTTTCTTGCGCCAGTCGATGTCCGACCAATCGAGCGCAAGGCACTCCCCTACTCTGATGCCACTCTCCAACATCAAGAGTGTAGCAGCGTTCCCTGCGTCGGTGTAGTCGGAGATCACCTTTAGCAATCGCTCCTGCTCATCGTCCGTGTAGGCGTCCACATTGCGCTTAGGCTTCTTGACCGCCGTCTGCGCCGGTAACTGCACCCCCAGGCACGGATTACGCGGTATGACGCCCTCGGCGTGTGCATGGCGCAATGGCGCTCGAACGATGTTCAGTTGCTTCTTGATCGTGGTCAAGGCGTAGGTGTGTCGGAGATCGTGGAAACGACGGTCTGGCAGTCCGATGGTTGTGGCCACGCGCTTGAAGTTGTGGGATACGGTGTTGTGGCAATGGTGCTTGCCCAACTGGTCGGTAGCCGAATATAACCAACCAACAACAGCAGCGCCCCCCCTGTGGTAGCCTATTCCTCATCCACAGGCCGGGCGCTCCATTCGCCCTCTGTGAGGCCTATATCAGCCCGCAACAGGCCGTTGACCAGTCCATTGACCGATTCGCCCTTGCCCCTAGCGTGGGCCTCCACGGCGGCTTTGCGACCCTTGGGGATGGTGATGGCGAGGCGGTCATAGGCCTTCTCGTTGTATGCTCTTGACCACTCCGTCTGTTTCTTAGCCAATGGATACACCTCCTAACCCTAGTGCCTACAGTATATCACAGAACCGCAGTCACTACTAGCGTTATAATTGCATAAACTACTAGCGTTATATGTGTGCATAATGACGATTGACTACTAGCGTTATTAGGTGCTATAATCCAATCAGAGGTTAAGGCAAGCGCCGCCACAACGCCGCCCCGCCCTCAACCGATCATCATGAAGGAGGTTTACCACCATGTCACAGCAGGAACTGACCGCCACCGTCGCCGAGCTGCAGGAGCTCCGCAGGATGAAGGAAGAGCTCGACGCGCTGATCGAGGGCGCACAAGACCGCGTCAAGGCCTACATGGGCGAGACCGTGGAGCTGATCGCCGGCGCGTTCAAGGTGACCTGGAGGCCCGTCACCAGCGCCCGCCTCGACACCAAGGCCCTGACCGCCGCCATGCCCGACGTGGCCGAGCGCTTTACCAAGACCAGCACGACCAGGCGCTTCACGGTAGCTTGAAAGCCGCCCACCTTCCACAGCAAAGCGGCTCTCGTACCACCACCAAACCGAAACGGCTGGGGGCCGAGGCCATTGTACCGCATAGCTCCCAGCCCATCAACACGAAAGGAGAACTGACACATGGAAAATCAGGTTCGCGCCGCCACTGGAGACTTGGAGGACCTCTTTCACCTGCTCAAGTGGGAGCTCAACAAGGGCGAGCATGTCATGCAGGCGATCAACGAACGATTCTTTCAGCGGCTCGCCGTGGACGCCTTCAAGCCCTCGCCGGCAATGAGCCGCGCGGAAGCCATTGCCCTCGACTTCGACCGCGCCGCCGCGTTTGCCGACGTGCTGGACGATATAATCCGCCGCATGTGCGACATGCTGACCAGCTTCGACACAGATTCGATCCTCGACCGCATCCGCACAGCCGCGCGTCCACAGGCCGAGTGACCCTGCAGCCCGCCGAGCCGCCCCTCCATCAGCGGGGGGCGGCTTTGCTGTGGGTATGAACAGGGGCGGTCCGCACCGGAAAATCTGACCACAATTTCGACCGCAATTGACCGCAACTTTGACCGCAACGGCGATAAACCAAAGAGGGACGACGTAACACCAAAAGTCTCCGGAGCCCAGCAACCACGGCACTTCTCCGGACTGGACGACACCAGAAAAAACACCGTAAAACGGCCACAGTATAATTCGAGTCCTTCTGCCCCTGCCACAAGGGAAAGCCCGTCCTTGTTGAGGATTCGGGCTTTTTTGATGCCCGGAAATAAGCGTTTACCCCTACGTTTACCCCTACCAGCTTTTTTTAGGCCAGAAAGCCCCATCATGAAGCCCTCCATGCGGGCGGCGCTCTCCTTGGCATGTCCTCCGTGTAGTGCGCGTACTTGTCCAGTGTAAACGCCGCCGTGACGTGGCCGAGGTTGCTCTGAGCCGTCTTGACGTCGTCCCCGGCCCGCAGGGAGTTCACCGCGTAGCTGTGGCGCAGATCGCGGCAGCGCAGCCCCCAATGCCGATGCGCGCCCCGATGCGCGCCCCGATGCGCGCAACGTTGTGGGTGATGGTGTTGTGAACGTAGCGGCCGCCCGTTCAGCTTGCGCGGCTTGTCGCGCTTGGGCGGTGCGTACTTGTAGATGCCGTCCTTTTTCTTTTCGCGGATCGGCTGACGGTCGATGTGGACGGTGCCCGCCTTGAAGTCAACGCGATCCCCTATGAGCGCCAGGATCTCGGGCTGGCGCATGCCCGTTTCTTTTCATTCCGCCAAGATTGTGCGATCAATTCACCATATGCGGTGATGACAACGGCGGGGCCCGCGCCTATAATGGGGGTAAAATCTTAGGCGATGGGAGCGATGCACATGACCGGGAAGAGCAAGCGGGCGCGGATCGGGCTGTACAGCGCGGGCTTGCGCGCGTACTGGGCGCAGTTTGAGGGGCTGGAGGATCGGCTGAAGGGCTACAACGCCTTCATCGCAAAGCGGCTCGGCGCGTTCGGCGAGGTGTTCAACTTCGGCCTGGTGGACGAGCCCGGGGCCGGGCAGCGGGCGGGCGCGTACTTCGCCGCCGCGCAGGTCGATCTGATCTTCGCGCACAGCGCTACCTATTTTACCTCCGACTGCATTTTGCCGGTGCACCTTACATGCAGCGCGCCGGTCGTGCTGCTCAATCTGCAGCCCGCCGCGCACATGAATTACGAAAAGACCTCGACCGGCGAGTGGCTGGCGCACTGCGTGGGCTGCCCAGTGCCCGAGGCCGCCAATGTGTTTGACCGCGCGGGCCTTGCGCTCAACATCGTGAACGGGCTGCTGGGCGGGACCGGGACGCCGTCCGTTTCGGTCGCCGACGAGGCCACCGCGCATCGGCCGGAGGCAAGACGCGCCTGGGACGAGATCGAAGCGTGGGCGCGCGCCGCCACCGCCAAGCGTGCACTGAGCGGCGCGCGGTTTGGGTTCCTGGGCAATAACTATTCCGGCATGCTCGACATGTACAGCGACTTCACGATGCTGTCCGCGCAGACCGGCATCCACGTGGAAATCCTCGAGATGTGCGACCTCGACAAGTACTTAAGCAAGGTGACCGACGCGCAGGTCCGCGCAATCCAGGCGGAGGTCGAGCAGTTCTTTACCATCAGCGGCGACTCGCCGTCCGACCCGATCGCCCGCAAGCCCACGCCGGAGCAGCTCGATTGGGCCTGCCGCGTGGCGTCGGCTCAGCGCCGGATGGCGGAGGCGTACGGGCTGGACGCGCTGAGCTACTACTACCACGGCGCGGAGGACAACCGCTACGAGCGGCTGCAGTCGGGCTTCATCGTGGGGCACTCGCTGCTGACCGCCGCGGGCATCCCCTGCGCCGGCGAGGGCGACATCAAGACCAATATCGCGATGAAGATTTGCGACGCGATCGGCGCGGGCGGCTCGTTCACCGAGATCGTGGCCATGGATTACGACCAGAAAACCATGATCCTCGGGCACGACGGCCCGTTCCACATCGGCATCGCCGACGGCAAGCCCGTGCTGCGCGGCATGGGCGTGTACCACGGAAAGCGGGGCAGCGGGGTGTCGGTGGAGGCCCATGTGCTCGCGGGCCCGGTTACCACGCTCGGGCTTACGCAGACCGGCGACGGCAGGCTCAAGCTGATCGCCTCCGAGGGCGTCGCCCGGAAGCTGCCTATCCTGACCATCGGCAACACCCAGACCCACGTGGACTTCGGCCGGGACCTGGACGAATACATGGACCAATGGTTCCGAGAAGCCCCCACCCACCACTGCGCGATGAGCGTGGGGCACAACGCGCGCACGTTCGAGAAGTTGGGCAAGCTGATGGGGATTCGGTTTTCCAAGGTATAGCTCGATCCAGTCGTTCATAAAAGCATTTTACGCACATACACCCCTCCACAGGAGAGAATGGGGAGGGCCGCGGCCCTTCCCTCACA
>NZ_JBISDI010000028.1:0-51617 GCF_051162045.1 Anaerozeibacter quisquiliarum | reverse complement strand
AGTTCGAGTCTTACCTGAGGAGCCAGCACAGGATTCATGAAAGTGAATCCTGTTTTTGTCGTAAGTATCTAAAAAATCGGGTCTGTCCCAGATTATGTGGATTGTCCAACATGTTTGACAATCCTACATCCGCTTGCGGAGAGAATCATGAAGAAGGTAGCGCATTTCTGCGTTTTGTGTTAAAGTCGCAAGTGTATATGCGAAGAAGACGGAAAGAGAAGGCAAATGGGGATGTGTCGATTGTGGCGGGGTAGGTGGGTTGCATGTCTCTTTGTGCTATTGCTGATACAAATGTCACTGAGCATGGCGGGTTCGGCTGAAGAGGATCATCGTGGCTACAGCCACGGCGTGAATCTCTTGCAGGTTGGTGATAGGCCGATTTTAGTCTTTTCGAGCAACGGCTACCCGCCCACGACGCCCGGCGAGGAATGGGCGCACGATGTTTTTTGCGCATGGCTTGATCCAGAAAACATCGATAGGCCCATAAAGGCGAAGAAGCTGGTTGATGCCCCGTATGCCCAAGAACCGGCCAGCGCCTGTGTGAACAGCAATGGCGTGATCTTGGTCACGGCCGAGGATCGGCAACATAGCGAGTACCTTGACCAGACATTCGGCTTATGGCACAGCAATCTGCACGAAATCCACGCCTATGGGGAAAAGCTGATGCCCCCGCAGGGCGGGCATTCGGGGCACGCGGCGGCTTCGGGGGACAAGTTTCTCGTCACGTTTTGCGACGGCTGGATTGACGGCGGCGGCGTCGATGGCAACGGAACGGGCGACGACATCTACTGCCGGGTGGTCTATGAAGACGGCACGCAGGGCCTGCTGATGAAGACCAGCGTCGGAAAGTCGCGGGATTGGTGGCCGCTGGTCGCTGGTTCCGATGTGAACTGGCTCCAAGTCTTTCAGCGATACGGAAAGAGGGGCATTGGCGGCGGAACGCTTTATGGGGCGATCACGACGGAAAAGAACGTGGCGAAGCCGATCGCGTTACGAAAGAATATCAAGTACTACAATTACGATGTATGCTATGTCCCAGAGCTTGCGCGATACCTCGTCACCGGTACCGCGATGGACGAGGGCGGCTTTGCCATCCTCATGGATACAAATGGGAAAGTTACGGCGAAGACGACAGGCCTCCCGGAGACCGTGCGAGAAGCGCGAACTGTCACGGGGCGAGTGGGCAATGCACGCATCGCCGTTTACCCCACGCCGGACACGGGCATCGCCATTATGGAGCTGACCGAAACTTCTGTTCGCTTCGTCAAGACATTAAAGGGAACCGTTGAGTGGGACTACATGGGCACGGATGGAATGCTGCGCACTTCCGCTTCGGGTCGTGCCGAAGCGCTGTTTGCGATGGGCACAAAGGCGGGCATTCGATTTGAGCGATTCGATTTGGGTGACCTTTCGGATGAGAGGGGCACAATCTCATTGCGGTTCTACGACCGCCGGGGGAAGGAACTCTCCGCCGCCGCTGTACGGAAGCTATCGAATAACGCAGATGCGGGCTATGACAATGATGCGCTGATCGATCCCGTCACGATGCGCGTGGCGCAGATGAACCCGATCTATGCTTCGGGCACGGGTCTGTCATTCGATGCACTGGAAACGCCGAAGGCGCTGGCGCTGAACTGGCCGACCAAGCCGCACGGGTATTCGCTGGTCGTACTCGACAATGGGGGCAAGGGGTTCTCCGAACGCGGAACCATCAATTTCACCCATCAGGCGGCGCTCGACACGAAGCGGAGGTTGGACGAGGCGCTTAAGGCGAGGCCGGACTACAAACCATCGCGGAAGTTTCAAAAGGCCTATGCCATCGCCGCGGAGAACCTTCGGGCTGCAAAAGATAGCCCCAAGGAATCGATCAGGGGAAAGCTTGGACAACTTGCCCTCGATCAACTCGCCGCCGCTTATGACGCTATGCTGGCGGAATACGGCCCCGCATACGCACAGGCGCGCATGAACTCGTCGGTGCCGTGGATCGGCGTGACAATCGACACGACCGACAACTACAAGAGGAACTGTGACCTAATCGCCGCCATGGCAAATCCCTACGGATGGATCAGGATTGTGTTTGATGCAGGCAATGGGCCGCCCGACTATGAGCAAATGGTGCGGTACGCAAAATCAAAGGGCCTCAAGATATTGGGGCAACCGGTCGATTCCTTTTACGACAAGGAATACACGGTGGAGCAGTACCTTGAGCGATTCAAGGCGTTTATTCGCGCCTTTCCCGAGATTGACACCTGGGAGATTGGCAACGAGGTGAACGGAAGCTGGCTGACCGATTCCATTGCGGAAAAGGTCGCGAGGACGGCCGATTATGTACACAACACGGCGAAAAAGAAGACGGTGCTGACGCTCTTCTGGCAGATCAACACCGGTTCGAAGGAGTGCGCCCTGTTCAACTGGGCGGCGAGCAATCTCTCGCCCGCCACAAGGCAGAACATCGATGTGGCGCTCATCTCCCTCTACCCCGAGCAAGCGCCGATGGGTCTCGCCTTCGATCAAGTGATGAATCAGATGAGGGCTGAATTCCCCAAGGCCCAAATCGGGATCGGTGAGCTGGGGTATTGGGAACCGGAACAACAGTATTGGTGGGCCTACGACAAATCGAGTCCCAACAAGGCGGCAAGGCACGCTGTCTTGAAGCAATACTACAACGCGGCGCTGGGCTATCGTGGGAGCGTTGGCGGCGGCTTTTGGTGGGACTTCCGCGAGCAGTTTCCGCGCGACAAGGCAATGACAGACATCATCCGCGCACTGAGGGATCGGCTTGGGACGGACTAGAGCATACGGCCCGTTATGCAGAATGGACCGCAGATACTTTCATGCACAAAAACATGAGAATCCCTGCGTTTTTCACTTTCTAAAGAGGTGTGGTATCGTTCTTCAATTTGGCAGGGTGTGAGCATTCAGGGCGTATTCAAACGCGCAATCTGCCGATCGGGACGTTTTGGGCAGTATGTTTGAGAGGAATATCCGCGTCAATCGCCAGGAACTTGTCGATGGGAAATCCCTTTATCATAAAAATGTTAGAAGCCGACGGATCGACACGACGCCGCTTTCAATTGATACGGACGACGCCTTTTCGGAATCAGCCATGCCTGGAATGATGGAGCAAATCAAGAATGGCTACCCGGTAGCGCGTGTTCGCGCTTATGTTGATACCCTGCTTGATGTGTTTCTGACCATCATGTATAATGCTGGAAAACAACGACGGAAGGCGTACTTACGACGGTACGTCTGGGAAGGAACGAATACCTGTGAAGCTAAGAAAGAAAAGGCGCAGGCTGATGGGCGTACTGATTGCGATCATGCTGGCGCTCATCATGCTGGCATTGAACCCGACACTGCGGGTACAGACGTACAAAGTGAAGTCGGAGAAAATGACGGGCGCGGTGCGCATCGTGCTTGTCACGGATCTGCACTCCTGCAGATACGGGGACAATCAGGCCGACTTGATCCGGGAGATTGCCGAACAGAATCCGGATATCGTCTTGCTCGGTGGCGATATCTTCGACGACATCTTGCCCAACGATCGTGCGGAACAGCTGCTTAAGGGAATTGCCGACAAATATCCCTGCTACTATGTCACCGGGAATCACGAATACTGGAGCGGGAACATCGACGGAATCTTGGATCTGGTTCGGTCGTATGACGTGACGGTTTTGAATGGGACGTATGATACAATTGAGGTGAACGGGCAGAAAATCAACGTCTGCGGGGTAAGCGATCCGGATGTCGTTTCTTACACAGAAACGGCAGTTGGTACAAAGGAACAACTGAAGATGCTGAAGGACGTGCAAGAAAACGGTGAGTACACCATTTTGCTCGCGCATCGCCCGGAGGAGATCGAGCGCTATTCGGAGTATGGCTTTGATCTCGTGCTCTCAGGCCACACACACGGTGGTCAGTGGCGATTGCCCGGAATCGTCAACGGCCTGTTTGCTCCGAATCAGGGATGGTTTCCCAGGTACGCCGGGGGGAAATATCTCGTGAATGGCACATGGCTGATCGTCAGTCGCGGACTGGCGAGAGAAAGCACGCGAATTCCGAGAATCTTCAATCGGCCGGAACTGGTCGTCGTCGATCTGGAGAGCGCGGGGTGAGAGGAAGCTATCGTGGTGCGGATATACGATATGTTCCTGGGAGCACCTTTTTATACCGCTATACACACTCCGGATGGTCATGAGGCTGCTGGGGATTGCATTGGCCGCGTTCTTACGCGCTGCGATCGTGGCGGGACTGGCGTTTGGCGGGTTGATGGCGCTGATGCTCGGCGCCATGTAAAGCAGTTTCAAGAGTTTCGGCATCGCTATGTGGTTCGCAGGCCCGCTGTATGGAGGTGTGATCTTCGGCTGCGCGATATTCATTGCGATCGTACGCCGCCGGTGAACCGACCTCGACCCGCTGGATTGTTTTCGTGAACAATACCAGAACCGAACCTGAGGAGCCACGATCAAACGTTAGGTTTGATATGAATGAAGCCTTCGTAGAAATGCGAGGGCTTTGTCGTGCTTTGGATTAAATATGGAGCCAATCGGAGTTTGGGTCAGCTGAGTTTTGCCGTACGGCTGGATAAGCACAACAAGCGGCCGACGCCGTTTGGGCGTCGGGTGCGGGCACGGCTGGCAGGCGTACCGGGTGTACGCAAATAGCCTGCCGATCGGGGCGCAAATCCGCTACTGGCAGGAATCCGCGCTGGCCGATAAGCTGGGCGTGCCAGTCATGACGCTGTACCGCTGGGAGCGGGACTACGTCGAGTACCTGATGCACGACCGGCGCAACATCATATCCCAACTCGCCCGCCTCCCCTGCCGCACCGTGCGGTACCGAACCGCCAGGACGAAAACCCACTCGCCCGATGAGCGCGTTAATGATTTCGATTGGTATAAATTCTCCGAAACTTCATTGACATTTGCCGCCGCTTGCCATATAGTTAGCTAGTGGAGTGATTAACCGGTTGACCAATGGGGATATGGAGGAGGTGGCTCGATGGCCGTGGCCAATTTGGATGCGCGGGAGAATCTGTATTTGCAGATCGCGCGGTCCATTGAGGACGATATTCTATCCGGGACGCTCAAGGAGGAGGAGAGCATTCCCTCCACCAACCAGTTTGCGCAGTTCTATGCGATCAATCCGGCGACGGCGGCAAAGGGGGTGAACCTGTTGGTGGACGAAGGCATCGTATACAAGAAGCGCGGGATCGGGATGTTCGTGGCTCCCGGTGCGGTGCAAAAGCTGACCGGCAAGCGCCGGCAGGTGTTCTTGAGCGAGACGCTGCCGGCGATCCTGCGGGAAGCCGCGCGGCTGGGCATCGACCGGCGGCAGCTGCTCGCGCAGATTGAAAAAACACCGGTCCAAGGATAAAGGAGGACGCGATATGACGACCAATCCCACCGTCAGCGTGGAAAACATCACCAAGCGCTTCGGGCACACCCTCGCGCTGGACGACGTGAGCCTTTCGTTTGCGCCCGGACAGGTGACCGGGCTGCTGGGCCGCAACGGCGCGGGGAAGACCACGCTGCTTGAAATCATCCACGGCCAGAATTTTGCCGACCGGGGTCGGGTGATGCTGGACGGCGAGCCGATCCCGGAAAACGCGCACGCGCTGAACCGGCTGTGCCTGATTCGGGAAAAGACACCCTATCTCAAAGAGTATCGCGTGCGCGAGGTGCTGGCGCTGTGCCGGGACTTGAACCCCAACTGGGACGCGGCCTATGCCGACCGGCTGCTGGAACGATTTGAATTGGATGTGAAGAAGCGCGTGAAGCAGCTGAGTCGGGGCATGGAATCCAGCCTCGGGCTGATCGCGGGGCTTGCCTGCCGCACGCCGGTGGTGATGTTCGACGAGCCCTCGCTGGGGCTGGACGCGGTGGCGCGCGAGGCGTTCTACGACGAGATCATCCGCGATCTGCCCGAGCACCCGCGTACCGTCGTGATCTCTACCCATCTGATCGACGAGGTGAGCCGGCTGTTCGAGCGGGTGGCGCTGATCGACGCCGGGCAGATGCTGTACGACGGGGAGCTCGCGGAGTTGCTGGAGGGCGCGCGTTACGTCAGCGGGCCGAAGGAACAGGTGGACCGGGCCGTCGCCGGGTTGAAGATTCTGCACGACGACCAACTGGGCGGCACAAAGGTAGTCTGCGTGAAGGGCACGCCGCGAGAAGTGGACGGCGTAAACATCGAGGGTGTGCCGCTGCAAAAGCTGTTTGTGTACCTGACGCAGGAGAGACGCGCGCAGGCCGGGAAGGGGGGTGCGGCATCGTGAGGATTGGCGTGATACTCAAGTATTATCTCAAGGGCGTACTGGGCAGAAATCTCATGATTATGGTGGGCGCCTATTCGCTGTTCGCGCTGGGGATCCCGCTGATGGTCGCCGCGCTGGTGAGCACGCCGGACACGATCAGCGCGTCGGACATCTTTCCCTCGGCGGTGGTCTACATGTGTATCTCTGCCGGCATCTATGTCGTCCAGTATGGCCGGATGCACATCGCGTTGGGCACGACGCGCAAGGAGGTCTGGGCGGGCCAAGTCGTGCTGGGCACGGCGATTCTCGGGGTGGCGACGGTGGCTTTGAGCTTGCCGGCACAATGGCTGACGACGGCCATCGGCAACGGGCTGGCCCGGTTGATGGGGCTGTCGGTCCGGCTCGGCAACGCGACGATACAGGAGATTATGTTCGGCGGTGCGCCGTGGGGGGTGCGCGTGTTGCTGCCCGCCGCCATCGCCTTTGCGCTGCTTGCCATAACGCAGTGCATTACCCTGCTCTTCCAACGCTGGGCTAAGCCGATGCTGCTGGTTTCGCTGTGCCTGGGCGCGCTGTTTACCTGGTGCGCGCTGTCGCATACCGAAGCGCTCGCCAGAGCGATGGCCGGTTTCTTTGGCGGGGATAAACTGATGCTGGCCGGGAAGCTGGCGCTCGTGGGCGTGGCGTTCCTGGCGGCGAGTTATATCCCGCTGCGGCGATTGACAATGAAGGGATGAGGAGCGGGCAATCCGTGGGGGGGCGATCCGAGATCGCCCCCCCACAAACGGGTTGCGATGTGCCGTCTGTTCGTGCTATAATTTGGATGGTAAAGGAGTGAAGATTGTGAAGAAGCTCATACGCTCGATGCTCGGTATTGCAATGGCGGTCACGTTGTTCGGGGGCAATGCTATGGCCGTGCTGGCGCAAGCGCCCTCGCTCAAGGACGACTTCTACGACGCCGTAAACGCCGAATGGTATGCCTCCGCCGAGATTCCGGCGGATAAGCCCTCGACCGGCGGATTTATGAATCTGGTGGATGGCGTGGAAAAGGCTCTGATGGCGGATTTTGCCGCCATGCTCGGCGGAGAAAAGCAGCCGGGCAACGAGCAGTTATCCCAATTCGTCGAATTCTACCGCCTGGCCTCCGATTTTGAAACCCGCGATGCCGCGGGCGGCAAACCGCTTTTGCCTTTTATGGAGCGGGTGGAGCACCTCGAAAGTCTCGAGGATTTTGCCGGCCAATTAAAGGAATGGATGCTTGAGGGGATGCCTGCGCCCTTCGGCGTTTTCGTCGAGGCCGACATGGGCAATGCCGCCATCCATGCGCTGTATATCGCAGACCCCGGCCTGTTCCTGATGGATAAGTCCTATTACGCGGACGAGCAGACCAAGGCCGCGCTGCAGGGCGCTTATGCGCAGATGTCGACCAAGTTGCTGGTGATGGCGGGCAAGACGGAGGCGGAGGCCGAGGAAATCGTCCGGCAGGCCCTGGCGTTCGACGAGAGCCTCGCGCCCTATACGAAGAGCGCCGAGGAAGCCAGCGACTATACCAAGATGTACAACCCCATGAATTTTTCGGAATTCGACGCGCAAATCAAGTCCGTAAATTTCTCCGCGCCGATCGAGGAATTGCTTGGCGAAGTTCCGGATAAAGTCATCGTCGCCAACCCCGATTACTTCGCCGCGTTCGATGCGCTGGTCAATGACGGGACGTTCCCGGCAATGAAGAGCTGGATGCTGGTGAATACGGTCAATGCCTTCGCGTCCTACCTCAGCGACGGCTTCCGCGTGGAGGCGGGCAGTTTTAGCCGCATGCTTTCCGGTGTCGCCGAGGCCGCTTCGCGCGAGAAGAGCGCCTATTATCTGGCCGCGGGCACGTTCAGCGAACCGGTGGGCATCTACTACGGCCAGACCTATTTCGGCGAGCAGGCCAAGCAGGATGTAAGACATATGGTGGAGGCGATCATCGACACCTACAAGGATCGCCTGTCGGCCAACGTTTGGCTCTCGGATGATACCCGCGCGACCGCAATCAGCAAGCTTACCGCCATGGCCATCAACGTCGGCTATCCGGACGCGGCCCGTCCGATCTACAGCCAGATTCAAATCAAGCCGGCGGCGGAGGGCGGCACGCTGATCGACAACGCGATGGACATCACTCGCCTGATGTTGCTCGACAGCTTCAGCAAGTGGAACAAGCCCGTGGATCGCGGCCTGTGGCCACTCTCCGGGGACACGGTGAACGCGATGTATTCTCCGATGAACAACAGCATCAACTTCCCGGCCGCCATCCTGCAAGCCCCATTCTACAGCCTGGAGCAGCCCGCCTGCGCGAATTACGGCGGCATCGGCGCGGTGGTCGCGCATGAGATTTCTCACGCGTTCGACCCCAACGGCGCCAAGGTTGACGAACTGGGCAACCTGAAGAACTGGTGGACGCAGGCGGATTACGCGAAATTCGAGGAGCTTTCCCAGGACATGGTAAAGGAGTTCGACGGGCTCGAGCATGCCGGCGGTGTGGTCAACGGCACGCAGACCATGGCGGAAAACGTGGCCGACGCGGGCGGGCTCGCCTGCGCGCTGGAAGCGGCCAAGCGGGAAGCGGAGGTGGATTTGAAGGCGCTGTTTACCAGCTGGGCGACGATCTGGCGGCAAAAGGCCACGCCGGAATACGAGGCGCTGCTGCTGACATTGGACGTTCACGCGCCCAGCAAACTGCGCGCGAATATCCAGCTGCAAAACATGGATGATTTCCATGCCGCTTTTGACATCCGGGAAGGGGATGGCATGTACCGCGCGCCCGAGGAACGGGTGATAATCTGGTGAACTAACACCAACACCCGCACAGCCGGCACAGCAACTGCGTCGCGCACAGCCCCAGGCATACCCGGCCCATGTCCATCGTGGGCATGGTGAATTCGCGCCCAAACTCTTGGTACTGATACGCGCCGTGCTGCAATTGGTCGAGCAACCGCCGGTATTCGAAGTTGTTCGGCTCCATGCGCGCGGCGCGTTCGGCGTGGGCCGCCGCCTCCACGCGGTTGCCCAGAGCGGCGTTTGCGATCGCGCTGTAATAATACCAGCGCGCGGTGCGCTCGTCAATTTGGCGCAGCACGCCCAGCGCCTCTTGGTAGTAGCCGGCGTTGATGTAGTTGCGCGCGGCCTGCATGCGAGAGGACTCCTGCGAGCCTGCGTGGGCCTGGCCGGCGTAGCCGCCATAGGCCCCGTAGCCGCCGTAGCCCTGGCCCGTGGCCGCGCCCTTGTCGCCCTTCATGATCTGGGTGTAGGCCTCGTTGATCTCCTTCATCTTGGCCTCGGCGTAGGGCGAGGAGTTGTTGAGGTCGGGGTGATATTTCTTGGCCATCCGCTTGTAGGCGGCCTTGACCTCGTCGTCGGACGCGCCCTCGGACAGGCCCAGCACCTTGTAGGGATTGTCGATCATTCGTTTGCCCCCTTCCCGCCGCGCTCACGGCGGATGGCCTCGTATCTGGTCCATACGCCCGAGTACAGGATGTTGCGCAGCAGGCCCAAATCGTCGACCAGCGGCAGTTGCTCAAACGCCACCGTGCCCTCGCCCAGCAGCAATGTAAGGTACGACTTGACGCGCGCGTCGAAGTCGGGCTCGTCCGCGAGACCCAGAAGCGGGTTGTAGCGATTTTTCTTGCGGTCGGCCTGAAGATCGTCGTAGGCGTCGAGCAGGTAGATAAACCGGCCTAACGCCGAGCCCAGCTGGCGCATGGCGTCGCTCCATATGTCCTTGCGGTAGACGAACAGCTCGCCGAGCGTCTCGCCGAACGCATTGGCGGGCGGGTCGATCTCGCGTACGCCGGCCCGCTCGAGCTCGGTCAGTTGCGTCAGTCCCCGCTGCACTGCCTGCGTCTGGCGCGGGTAGAGCTTTTCGACGCGCGCGCAACCCCCCTTGAGCAGCTGCGACTGGGTGCGCGCGGTCAGGCTCTTGTCGTCGCGCCAGTCGTCCAGCGCCTTGTGATAGGCCAGCACGACGGTCATGTCGGCCGCGTAGTCGATCAGGGCGTTTTCCAAATAGGGGCGGGGCCCCATGGGGTGCGCCACGCAGCGCGCCGCGCCCGAGCGCGTATCGGGCTCGTAGAGCGAAGTCAGCAGCAGCGCAAGGAAGGTCATGTCGTAGCTCAGCGCCAGCTGGCTGAGCGCGCCGTAGCGCTGGCCGAGCGCGCGGCACAGCCCGCAATAGAACGCGGAAAAGCGCGCGACTTCCGCGTCCTGAAGCGTCTCCTTGTTGATGAGAACATACCCAAACATACTAGGCCCGCTTTCTGAACGCGTGTCCGCAGCGCCCGCAGGTCATGGTGACCTCGCCCTTGCCGCGCGGCAGGCGCAGCTTGGCGCGGCACTGGGGGCAATCGAAATAGAGATAGGTCTTGCGGTTCTTGAAGCGCGTCCACGCCTGCCGGATCTGCGCGGACAACGAGCCCACGTGCTTTACATACCAAGCGTTCTCGCGGTAGCGCCGTTCGTGGTTCTTCGAGAAGATGCGCACGAGCGCGAAGACCAGCATCGCCATCGACAGGATGCCCAGCGCGCCCGCGCGCGGGATCAAAAGCGTCAGCACGTTGAGCGCGATCGCCGTATAGACAAGCGCCAGCGACAGCTGATCCGCGCCGTGCCGTCCGCTCATGAAGCGCCGCACGGCCATTATGATTTTATCGAACATCCGCATCCTCATTCACCTCAGAGCCATCCTACACCACGCATTTGTCGAGCATATGTCGGAGGGTTTAATCTTCATAAGTATAATGTGCCGCACGGACAATTGCAATCGGCGGCGGCGAAAAGTTCATTGAAAAAGGCTTGCCGGGGCATGAGGAGGGACCTATAATGAAGAGGCGCATCGGCGCTTCCTTCAACATACTGATACGAGGAGGTCTCCCATGAACCCGCAAGCAATTGTCCTGAAGGCGCTTCAAAACGCTTTGGTCGTGCCCGCGTTCAACATTCCGCACCTTGACATGATGCGGCCCATCGCCCAGGCGGTGGCCGACGAGCGCTCGGTCGCCATGATCCAGGTGGCGCGGCTCGAATGGGTGAAGTTCGAGGCCGAGAGCCTTGAGCGCGTGGCCGAGGAATACGCGCGGCATCACAAGCCGGGCTATACGCTGCTGCACCTCGACCATGTGCCGGTGATCGACGAGGATCACCTCGAGGTCGATTACATGGACATTCTGGCGCGCGCGATCGCGGCGGGCTACCAGTCGCTGATGGTGGACGGCTCGCGCCTGTCGCTTGAGGGCAACATCGCGGCCACCGCGCGCGCCGCCGAGCTGGCGCACAAAGCGAAGGTACCGATCGAGGCCGAGTTGGGCGCGGTGATGGGGCACGAGACCAGAGAGCAGTCGATCCCGTACGAGGAGATATTCGAGAAGCGGCTGGGCTTTACCGAGGTCGACGATGCGCTGCGCTTTGTGCGCGAGAGCGGCTGCGACTGGCTGAGCGTGGCCGTGGGCAGCGTGCACGGCGCGATCGCCGACAACCTGCTGGACAAGAAAAAGCCGGCGGCGCGGCTGGACATCGGGCGGATCGAGGAGCTCGAGCGCGCGCTGAATATCCCGCTCGTGCTGCACGGCGGCTCCGGGATCGAGCGGGACTACATCCGGCGCGGCATCAGGGCCGGCATCGCCAAGATCAACGTGGGCACCGAGCTGCGCCAGCCTTACGAAGCCGCCGTCAAGGAAGGCAAGAGCGTGACGGCGGCGCAGGACAGGGTGTACGACCGCTGCCGCGAGCTGATCCGCGACTTCCTGCAAACCAGCGGCGACGCTGCGGTGCTGGCGGGCGCCTGCGACGCGTGAAATGTGCCCGTAGGGCAAATTTCACTTCGCTGTGGTCTGCCCAAGCCCCCACGCTCATAGGCTTGAAAGGCGAGAAGCCTTCGGCTACCGGGCGAGGAGGATTTGTATGGACAGACAGGCGGACATGTACCGGGATATCGCCGGGCGCTTAGGCGGCGATATTTACATCGGCGTGGTGGGCCCGGTGCGCACGGGGAAATCCACGTTCATCAAGCGCTTCATGGAGACCATGATCCTGCCGGGCGTCGAGGGGGAGCAGAGACGCTCGCGCATGGTCGACGAGCTGCCGGTGAGCGGCGCGGGCAAGACCATCATGACCACCCAGCCGCAATTCATCCCCGGCGAGTCGGCCTCGATCGCGCTGCGCGACCACGCGGGTGTGCGCGTGCGGCTGATCGACTGCGTGGGCTACCTGATCCAGGGCGTGCTGGGCACGCAGGAGGGCGAGGCGGCGCGCATGGTGCGCACACCCTGGTTCGAGTACGACATTCCATTTGAAAAGGCCGCCGAGGTGGGCACGCGCAAGGTCATCAGCGACCACGCGACGCTGGGCGTGGTGGTCACCACCGACGGCTCGATCACCGAGCTGCCGCGCGCGGGCTACGTCGAGGCCGAGGAGCGGGTAATCCGCGAGCTCAAGGCGCTCGGCAAACCCTACGCGGTGGTGCTCAACTGCCGCGAGCCCGACAGCGACGCGGCCCGGCGGCTGGCGGCATCGCTGACCGAGAAGTATGACGCGCCGGTCGTGGCGATGAATGTGAACGAGATGGATCAATCGGGCGCGACCGCGCTGATGGAGCAGCTGCTGTTCGAGTTCCCGCTGACGCAGGTCTTTTTGCGGTTGCCCGCCTGGGTGGGCGCGCTGCCGGGCGAGCACTGGCTGCCCGCCGCGCTGTACGAGCGGGCTGTTCAGGCCGCGCAGGGCATGCGCAAGGTGCGCGATCACGAGCGCCTGCGCGCGGCCTTCGCCGAGGGACCGTACACCTTGGGCGCGGAGCCCTCCGAGATTCGGCTGAACGAGGGCGCGGCCGACTACGTGGTGCGCTTGACCGACGGGCTGTTCTATCAGGTGCTGGGCGAGGCCAGCGGCCAGCAGGTGGACGGCGAGGAGCACCTGCTCAAGCTGATGACCGAGATGACCCAGCTAAAGCATGCCTACGACCGGGTAGCCGAGGCGCTCCAGTCGGTGGACGAGACCGGCTACGGTCTGGTCGCGCCCTCGGTGTCGGAGCTCAAACTCGAGCAGCCCGAGATCGTGCGCCAGGGCGGCAAGTTCGGCGTGCGGCTGCGCGCCAGCGCCCCGTCGCTGCACCTGATTCGCGTGAACATCGGCGCCGAGGTCAGCCCGATCGTGGGCACCGAGCAGCAGTCGGCCGAGCTGGTCAAGTACCTGCTCAGCGAGTTTGAGACCGACCCGTCGAGCATCTGGGAGACCAACATGTTCGGCAAACCCCTGTCGGAGCTGATGCGCGAGGGGCTGTCGGGGAAGCTGACGCGCATGCCGGGTGAGGTGCAGATCAAGCTCAAGGACGCCATCACCAAGATCATCAACGAGGGCAGCGGCGGCATGATTTGCATCCTATTATAGCCGGTCGCGCGAAGCACCTTTGGCTGAACGGGGAGGGCGTTGACCCTCCAAACCCTCCCGGGGGTTGCGGAATATCGATGGACTTGCTTTTTCATGAGATACCGTATATAATAAAGGCGTCAGGCGAACCTGTAAACGAGGAGGTACGCACTATGAAACTGATCATCGCCATCGTACAGGATGAGGACGCCTCCCGCTTGATCGGAAACCTTATGGACGACGGATACGGCGTCACCAAGCTGGCCACGACCGGCGGTTTCCTGCGCGCGGGCAACACCACGCTGTTGGTGGGCGTGGACGACGAGAAGTACGAAGGCGCGATGGCCGTCATTGAGAAGGTATGCAAGTGCCGCAAGCAGATGGCGTCCTCGCCCATCCCGGTCGCCGGCTCCACCGGCGTATACGTGCCCTATCCGATCGAGGTCACCGTGGGCGGCGCGACGATCTTCGTGCTGAACGTCGAGCAATTTGTCAAGATATGACGCGGTCACGCGCGTCCGGCTGCATGAATCGATTCCGAGTCGGCCGTGCGGCGGCCCGCCCTTGGTTGGAATCCGCTTGCACCCGCAAAGCCCGCACATAGGATCGAACTTGGAGGGTGCGGCCCTCCAAATCTCCCGAAGAAACGGAGTGCCATGCGACGGTTTGACGACTTTTACGGTTGCGATGCCCTGATCGGGCGGCTCAAAGGCGTGGCGGGCGAACCCGTGCACGCCTATCTGTTTTGCGGGCCCGAGGGCACCGGCAAGCGGACGCTTTCTGCAATCTGCGCGCGCGCGCTGAACTGCGCGGGTGCGGGGGAGAGGCCCTGCGATGGTTGCCCGTCCTGCAAGCGATACCTCGCGGGCACGCACCCCGATCACATCGTGCTGGCCTCCGACAAGGCGATCGGCGCCAGCGAGGTGCGCGCGGCGCTCGAGCGGCTGTCGATCAGATCCTACGAGGGCGGGCGGCGCACGGTGATCGTCGAGCACGCCGACCGCATGACCGCACAGGCTCAAAATGCGCTGCTCAAGACGCTCGAGGAGCCGCCCGAGGGCGCGGTGTTCTTCCTGCTGGCCGAGCGCACGGCGGGGCTGCTGCCGACGGTTAAATCGCGCGTACGACTGATCCGGTTCGCGGAGCTTTCGCAGGACGCGCTCACGGATGCGTTGATCCGGCTGGGTCATGCGCCCGAACGCGCCGCGCAATTGGCCGAAATCGCGGACGGCTCGGTGGGGAAGGCGCTCGCGCTGGACAAAGACGGGGACTACTGGGCGCTGCGCGAGCGGGTGACGCGTTCCCTGTCCGCGCTGCACAGGCCCGCCGACGTGGCGGACGCGTTCGCGCTGATTAAGGACGACAAGGCCGAGGCCCGGCGGGCGCTTGAGGTGATGGAACAGGCGGCGCGCGCGCGCATGCGGGGCGGGGAAGAGATCGGGGCGCGGCTGCTGCAAGGCGTTATGCGCGCGCGGAAGATGCTTCAAAGCAACGTAAGCTGGCAGTCGGCCGTCGAAATGCTATACTTCGATTTGGCTAGACCCTAATGCTTGGAGGATTACACCCATGACGACGGTGATCGGCGTCCGCTTCAAGAAGGCGGGCAAGGTATATTATTTTGACCCCAGCGAGGTGTGGCCGAAGGCGGGCGACCAGGTGGTGGTCGAGACTTCGCGCGGCGTTGAATTGGGCGAGGTGATCGCGGGCGCGCGCGAGGTGGACGACGATCAGATCGTTTCCCCGCTCAAGAAGGTAATCCGCGTGGCCACGCCCGAGGACCTGCGCCGCGCCGAGTTCAATCGGGACCGCGAGCAGGAGGCGCGCCGCGTCTGCCACGAGCGCATCCAGCACCACCAGCTCGAGATGAAGCTAGTCGACGTGGAGTATACATTCGACGGCTCCAAGATCATCTTCTACTTCACCGCCAACGGGCGCGTCGACTTCCGCGAGCTGGTCAAGGATCTGGCGTCCGTGTTCAAGATGCGCATCGAGCTCAGGCAGATCGGCGTGCGCGACGAGGCCAAGATGCTGGGCGGGCTGGGTTCTTGCGGCCGGCCGATCTGCTGTGGCGCGTTCCTCGGCGATTTCCAGCCGGTGTCGATCAAGATGGCCAAGGAGCAGAACCTGTCGCTCAACCCCACCAAGATATCCGGCCAGTGCGGGCGGCTGATGTGCTGCCTCAAGTACGAGCAGGATCACTACGAGGCCGCGCTCAAACGGCTGCCTCGCGTCGGGCGCGAGGGGATGACGCCCGACGGCCCCGGCACGATCCTCGACATCAACGTGATCCGCGAAAGGGTGCGCGCGCGCGTGCGCGGCGAGGGCGACAGTTACGACGTGCGCGAGTACCCGCTCGAGGAGGTCAGCAAGCTCCAGCACGCGGGCGAGGGCGGCGAACAGCGCCAGCATCAGCCGCAGCAGGGCCAGCCGCAAAGCGGTGAAGCCGGACCGCAGCAAAGGAGCAAGCCCCGGCCGCCCAAGGACTCGCAGCCAAAACCAGGCGGCGCAAAGGGGCACAAGGAGGCCGCGCAGGACGGCGCGAAGGACAGCGCCAAGGACGCCGCGCCCGACAAGCCCGAGCGGCCGCGTCGGCGCTCGACCCGGCCCAAGGCCCCCAAGCAGAGCACCGAGCAGTACTTCGACAAGCTGAGTAATCCCTCGCGACCGGCTGCGGCCGCCCGCGAGGGAACTGGCGACGGGGAACCGGATTGCTGAATTTCCCGAGGGAACCCCAGGCGGCGGCAGAATAGATCAGCGGCTGCCTGGGCACAATCCGGTTGCGGGAACCGCCTGCAAGCCGGGGCGGGATGCGTGAAGGGCTGCGGCCCTTTAAACCTCTCGGGGTTTTCGTGATCGGGACCGCGGCGGCGGATTCGCGTAACCCGTAAAATTTTGGCCGAAAAAGCGCCAAAAAGCCCTTGCCGAAGCGCGCGGGTTGTGCTATAATTGTTCTTAGCCCAAGAATGAGGCCCCTTGGTTGGTCCGTATCCCTCCGGTGGTGATTCTACCGACGACAGGACGGGAAGCTCAGGGAAGGTCGCGGTAGGGCACATCATATTAGGAGGGTTTTTCCCATGTTTGAAGACAAGACCTTGACTTGCCGCGAGTGCGGCGCGGAGTTCGTGTTCACCGCTTCCGAGCAGCAGTTCTATGCCGATAAGGGCTTTCAGAACGAGCCCGGTCGTTGCCCCGGCTGCCGCGCGAACCGCCGCGCCAACAACGGTCAGGGCCGTGGCGACCGCCCCATGTACGACGTCGTATGCGACAGCTGCGGCCGCGCCACCCAGGTGCCGTTCCAGCCGCGCGGCGATCGTCCGGTGTACTGCCGCGACTGTTTCGACACGCAGCGTCAGGGCAGCCGCTATTAATCGGCTGTAACAGGCAATCAAAACAGCGCATCGACAAGGTGCGCTGTTTTTTACGCGCCTTTGCCCTTGATTTGCGCCCGGGGAATGGGTATAATAGATGGAAGAGAACGGATGGAGGAGATGTTAATATGGCACTGGTTACTTCTACCGAGATGTTTAAGAAGGCCTACGCGGGCGGCTACGCCATCGGCGCGTTCAATGTCAACAATATGGAGATCATCCAGGGCATCACCGAGGCGGCGATGCAGGAGAAGGCCCCCCTTATTCTGCAGGTGTCCTCGGGTGCGCGCAAGTATGCCAAGCATGTGTACCTGATGAAGCTGATCGAGGCGGCGCTCAAGGACGCCGAGGAGAGCGCGGGATTCGACCTGCCCATCTGCGTGCACCTCGACCACGGCGATACCTTCGAACTGTGCAAGAGCTGCATCGACGGCGGCTTTACTTCGGTCATGATCGACGGCAGCCATCACAGCTTTGCCGATAACATCAAGCTGACGCGCCAGGTCGTCGAATATGCGCACGATCACGGCGTGGTGGTCGAGGGCGAGCTGGGCCGCCTGGCCGGCATCGAAGACGCGGTCAACGTGTCCGCCGAGGACGCCAGCTACACCCGCCCCGGGGAGGTCGAGGAATTCGTCTCCAAGACCGGCGTCGACTCGCTGGCCATCGCGATCGGCACCAGCCACGGTGCGTATAAGTTCAAGCCCGGCCAGAAGCCGCAGTTGCGCTTCGACATCCTGGACGAGATCACCCGCCGCCTGCCCGGCTTCCCGATCGTGCTGCACGGCGCGTCGTCGGTGGTGCCCGAGTATGTCAAGATGATAAACGAAAACGGCGGCAAGATGCCCGACGCCATCGGCATCCCGGAAGAGATGCTGCGTCAGGCGGCCCGCTCGGCGGTCTGCAAGATCAACATCGACTCCGACCTGCGCCTGGCGATGACCGGCACGATCCGCCAGTACTTCGCCGAGCATCCGGATCACTTCGACCCGCGCCAATACCTCAAGCCCGCGCGCGAGAACATCCGCAAGATGGTGCAGCACAAGCTGGTCAACGTGCTGGGGTGCAACGGGAAGGCGTAATACAGCGATTGCATGAGACTAAGGGGGCCGCGGCACCGGGAAGGGCGCTGCGGTCCCCGCTCCATTCCCCCCCAGGAGGGGAATGAAAAGGGCCGCGCACCAAGGAGGGTACCCATGCTCCAAATCAGACCGATGACCCAATCCGACTGGCCGCGCGTGGCCGATATCTTTCAGCAGGGGATCGACGCGGGCAACGCGACCATGCACGTTTCCGTGCCCAGCTACGAGGCGTGGGACGTCTCGCGCGAGCGCGTACCGAGGCTGGTCGCCGAGATCGACGGGCGGGTCATGGGCTGGACCGCGCTGTCCGCGGTCAGCGCGCGGCCCTGCTACGCGGGCGTCAAGGAGCTGGCGATCTACGTGGACGCCGGGGCGCGCGGCCGGGGCGTCGGGCGGGCGCTGCTCGAAGCGCTGATCTTGGAAAGCGAACACCTCGGCATCTGGATGCTCGAGGCGCACATCTTCGAAGAAAACGAGGCCAGCCGCATCCTGCACGAGCGTTGCGGGTTCCGGATGGTCGGCTACCGCGAACGGATCGGCTTCGACGGGCGCGGCGTGTGGCACAACACGCTGCTGATGGAGCGGCGCAGCCGCACGATCGGGATCAATTAAAGCTGCGCCCCCACGCGCTCGATCGCGCGCTCGGCGGGCAGATAATCGGTGAGCGCCCACACGATCGCGCCCATGACGGGCGGATGGTCGGTGACCGTGAAGCGCAGCGGACGATCGCCGGCCAAGGAAGTCGCCTTGCGTTTAAGCGCGTCCACCAGCGCGGGGTTGCTGCCCTTGACGTACACGGAACCGGCCAGCGCCACGTCCACCGGCTCGCCTGCGGGGAAGGGCAGCCGATCAAGCAGGCCCACGATCGCCCTGGCGCTGTCCTCGCCGGTCGCCTCGAGCAGCTGAAGGGACACGGCGTCGCCGCGGTCGGCGGCTTCGAACAGCATCTGGCCCATCTCCGACAGCATCAGCGTCCCGGCGTCGAGCTGCTCGATCAGCGCGTCAAGGAAGTCCTCGTCGCGCGTAACGCCCAGCCGCCGCTTCAGCATGGGGCAGAGCAGGGTCTGCGCACCCCGCTTGAAAAGGCTGGCGTAAACCGTGCCGGCCACCACCTCGCCCAGGTGACCGCCGCCCCCCATGTCGCATGTCAGCCCGCCGCAGCCTCCAATTTGCAGCATGACCGAGCCTACGCCGATGCCTGCGACCGTGCAGCCCGAGCCGTTGATCGCCCCGATGCCGCAGCCGGTCGGGCTTACCGCCTTGATCGGCAGGTAGGCGTCGTTGACGACCAGCGGATGCTTGACGCCCAGCCGCCCGCAGATCGCACGGATGCTCGCGCGCTGCCGCGCCGTGTCCGCGCCCGACATGCCGAACACGCCGCGCACAAGACCTTCTATGGACAGTTTGTTGCGCTTGAGCGCCAAAGCGACCAGCGCGCGCATTTCCCGCTCCAGCTGTTCAAACCCGCCGTCCATGTTCTCGTGGTTGAGCGGGCCCCAGGGTACGAAGTCGATGCGCGCGCCACTGAGGTCGAACAGCGCGAGGTGGCTCTTGCTGCTGCCCGCGTCCAGGCCCATCACGAAGCCGTTCATGTCATGCGCCCCCACTACTGAAAATTGGGCAGCCACTGCCGGTTCGCCTCGAGCATCTCGCCCAGCGCGCCGCCGGCCCGTTCGTAGTCGCCGATCAGGGGATGGGTGAGGAGCGCGGCGAGCGCGACGTCGCGCTCGCCGGTCAGCGCGGCTTGGACCGTCAGCTTTTCGTAGGCCTTGACGGCGCGCATCAGCGCGACGATGTGCGCGTTCACCGGCGCGCTCGGCGCGATAGGCACGACATCGTCCCGGCTGATCTCGCAGGGGATCTCCACCACGTCGTCCGCGTCCATGAAACTGAGCGCGCCGCGGTTGCGCGTATTGACCACCTGCCGATCGTGGCTGTCCAGGTGGATGGCGTTGATAAGGTTCACGGCGGCGGTCGAGTACAGCGCGCCTCCGCGCTTGGACAGCGACTCGGGCTTCTCGGAGAGGTTGGGATCGGCGTACTGGTCGAGCAGGTTCCGCTCGATCACGCGGCATTCCTCGCCGCGGCTGAGCTTGGCCGACAGGCACTTCTCGAGATGCGCCTCGCGGTTGTAGTAGTAGCCGAGGTAGCTGGACGGAATCGCGCCCACCGCGCGCAGCAGCGGCTCGGGCAGATCAACCTGCGGGATGTTCGCCATGCCGCGCCCGGTCGAGAACGCGCCCGGCGTCAGCAGCTCGCGGCCCTCGAGCCGAACCGACGTGATCCAGCTCAGGTGATTGAGCCCCACGTAGTCGTAGTCGAAGTCGCGGCCCTGCGTCATTTCATTGCGCACGTCGGCGAGCATGTTGATCGGGCAATTGCACAGGCCCAGCATCCGGACGGAGGTATGCCCAAGCACCGCCTCGGCCAGGATGCCCGAGGGGTTGGTAAAGTTGACGAACCAGGCGTTCGGGCAGCGCCGTTCGATCTCCCGCGCGATGTCCATCACCGGGCCCACGGTGCGCAGCGCCTGCATGAAGCCGCCGATGCCGGTGGTCTCCTGGCCGAGCAGGCGGTACTTGAGCGGCAGCTTCTCGTCCAGGATGCGCGCGTCCAGCCCGCCCACGCGGATCTGAGCGATCACGTAGTCGGCGCCGTCGAGCGCCAGCCCCAGATCGTCGGTCTGAATGAACCGGCCCTTGAAGAGCGACTTTTCGAGCATCCGACCGACCAGGCCGGCGACCACGCCCATCTTCTTGAGGTTCACATCCATGAAGCACAGCGTTTTGATGGGCAGTGTGGCGCGTCGGGCAATCAGTCCCTCCGCGATCTCCGGGGTATAGGTGCTGCCCGCACCGATGACGGTCAATTTTAGCCCTTTCATAGGTTCATCTCCCATTCCAACAGGCTCGGGCGGCCGCAGGTCGCCCCTAAGGCAATCCGCGGCGGGCGGATACAATCCGCCCGCCCTGATTATACCATCGCCGTGTTATTTCTTATCCCAGTTTGAGGTATCGATGACCAACTCGGTGGCCAGTTCGCCCAGCCGATCCACCTGCGCGTTGTCGAGCCGGGTCGTGAACTCATCCCACACCGCGTCGAACTTGTCGGGCGCAGCGCTGACGGCCATGGACAGGTACTGCGCGGCCAGCGCGTTGCACTCGTTCTGCAGGATGCTGAACTCGCTGTCGGCCGGCTGGTTGTCGAAAATCAGCCAGGCCTGGCCCCACCTGGACTCCTTGAACACCTCGGGCTTGGGGAACAGGTCCTTCCAGGTGCGCACGCCGTAGGCGGCCAGCGCTTCCTTGGCCTCGGGGGAGTAGCGCTCGATCAGCGATTCGTCGTCGGCGCGCGGCACCATCCAGTAGCCGTCCGCGTCCTTGACCGCGCCCAGCGCCGGCCAGGGATAGGTCATATTCCCGATACCGGTCTTCAGGATGTAGTCGGTGGTCTGCTGATCGTCGGTGCGGGTGGGTTTGCGCATGCCGTCGCGGATCTCCCAGTCCTCGCCCTCAAAGCCCCAGTTGGTCAGGATTTGCGTCTCCGGGCGGCACAGGTAGTCGAGGAACTGCACGGCGCGCACGGGATCGGGGCAGTTGGTGGTCACGCCCACGCCGTTCTTGAAGATGTGGGCGTAGGGGCGGTAGGCCGGGTGCGGGATGTCCCGGCTCAGCGTGACCGGGAAGCGCGCGTAGGTGCGCTCGGCCTTGCCCTCGTTGCGCAGGATGTTCTCGGCCTCCGCATACTCCCAGTCGCCGTCGGTCAGCGCCAGTACGCGGCCGCTGGCGATCTTGGCCAGGTACTCGTCGTGGGTCTGGGTGAACGCGTCGGGATCCAGCAGGCCCTCGGCATACAGGCCGTTCAGGAAGCGGTAGTATTCCTTGATCTCGGGCTTCGCGTAGGCGTAGATGGTCTTCATCGTGTCGGGATCGATGAAGTAGTTGCCGTCGTCCGGCCCGCCTGAGGCGCGGATGCCCGGGTTAATCAGCGTGATGTAGTAGCGCCAGCCCTCGCCGCAGGTCAGCGTCAGGCCGATCGTGGGCTGGCCGTCGATCGTGGGGTGCTTCGCCTTGTACTGGCGGATGGCGTCGGCATACTGATCCAGCGTGCGGATCTCGGGATAGCCGAGTTCCTTGACCACGGCCAGCTGCAGCTCGAAGCTGTCTTCCGGGTCCTTCGTGGGGTTGATCGGATGCACGAAGTCCTGACCCAGGTAGTAGATGTGGCCGTCCTTGTCCTTGAGCGAGTCGAAGTACTTGCCGTAAAGCGCCTTGATGTTGGGCCCGTGCTCCTCGATCAGCGGCGCCAGATCGATGTAGGCGTCGGCCTCCAGGAAGCTGTACAGGTGCGAGCGGGAGAATACGAAGTCCGGGAAGCTGCGGTCGGCTACCATCAGCGTGACCTGCTCGGACACGTCGCCCACGCCGAAGTTGTACTTGATCGTGACGCCGGTGTCCGCGGTGATCTTTTTGGATACGGTGCCCTGGAAGCCCTCCTCGACGCGGTTCTCCTGCGCGTCCTCGATGTAGATCGTGAAGGTGATGGGGTCCTTCGCGGTCTGCGCGAAGGCTGGCGCCATGCCGCAAATCAGCAGCACGGCCAGCAACAGGCTTACGATGTTCCGGGTCTTACACATGTGTCATCCACCTACTTTCATTATTGCATGCCCCGGCATGACCGGCGGCAAAGCTTCATGCGCGATGCGCGCGGTCAACTCTTGACCGCGCCCAATGTGATGCCGGTCACGAAATACCTTTGCACGAAGGGGTACACGCAGATGATCGGCAGGATGGACACCACGGTGATCGTCATGCGCACCGACAGCGGCGAGACGTTGCCGGCGGTCGCCGCTCGTCCGGCCTGGCCCATGTGGGCGGCGTTGGTCTGCGCCGAGGCGCTTTGCAGCACCTTCATCAGTTCGTACTGCATCGTGGTGATCGATTCGTTGAACGGCGCGTACAGGAAGGTGTCGAACCAGCTGTTCCACTGGCCCACCGCGCAGAACAGCGCCACCGTGGCGATCACCGGCCCCGACAGCGGCATCACCACCCGCCAGAAGATCACGAAGTCGTTCGCGCCGTCCAGGAACGCCGATTCCTGCAGGCTGTAGGGCAGCTGGTCGATGAAGCTGCGCATGACGATCAGGTTGTAGGCGCTAATCAGCCCGGGGATGATGTATACCCAGAAGCTGTTGTTGAGCTTGAACAGCCGGATCACCATGAAGTGCGGGATCAGCCCGCAGTCGATGTACATCGTCAGCAGGAACAAAAGCGTCGTGAAGCGGCGCAGGATGAAATCCCGCCGGCTGATCGCGTAGGCCAGCATGCTGGTGGACAGCACGCTGACCGTGGCGCCCAAGACGGTGCGCGCGACGGAGATCAGCATGCCCTGCCGAAGCGCCGGGTAGCGCGCGAGCGTTTGGAAATTCTGTAATGTGAACCTGCGCGGCCAGATGCCGATGCCGCCCTTGATCGAGTCCTTCGAATCGTTGAACGCGAGCGCGACGGCGTTCAGGAACGGAAACAGCGTCGCGATCAGAACCGCGATCATGAACGCAATCAGCAGCAAGTCGAAGATTTTGTCGCCGACCGACCCGCGGAGGAAGGCCCCTCTGTGCCGCATCGCCGCCTTCATCACAGCACCCCTTCCTGCCCGGCGCGCTTGGCGAACCAATTGGCCAGCATCAAAAGCGCGATCGACACCACCGATTTGAAGATGCCGATGGCCGTGCCGAAGCTGTAGCGGCTCTGGCCGATGCCGTACTTGAGCACGTAGATGTCCAGCACCTCCGAATACGAGCGCACCAGATCGCTGCCCAGCAGGTACTGCTTCTCAAAGCCGATGCTGATGATCCAGCCGATGTTCATGATTAGAATCACGACGATGACCGGCATGATGCAGGGCAGCGTGATGCGCAGCATCTTCTGGAAGCGGTTCGCGCCGTCGATCTCCGCCGATTCGTACAGCGCCTGATCGACGCTCGTGATGGCCGCCAGGAAGATGATCGCGTTCCAGCCGATCTCCTTCCAGATGTCGGACGCCGTCACGATCCCCCAGAAGTATTCGGGCACGGCGAGGAAGGCGGTGCGCGACTGCGTCAAGCCCATAGAGAGCAGCACGTTGTTGATCGGGCCCTCCGAGGACAGCATCGCGGAGATCATGCCGGCCGCGACCACCCAGGAGATGAAGTGCGGCAGATACGACACGGTCTGCACCACGCGCTTGAACAGGCGTCCGCGCAACTCGTTAATCATCAGCGCGAAGAGGATCGGCATGGCGAACCCGATCGTGAGCGACAAGAGGCTCATGGCCAGCGTGTTGCGCAGCGCAAGGTAGAACCGGCCGCGCGAGAGAAAGTCCTGCCACAGCAGTTGAAAGTGCTTGAGCCCCACGAACGGCGCGCCGAAAAAACTGTTTGCCAGGCTGGCCTTGAGCTTGAAATCCTGGAACGCCATCGTCCAGCCGGCCAGCGGCAGGTATTGGAACGCGATCGCCCAGATGATGAACGGCACCGACATCATCAGCAGATGGCGCTGCCGCCACAGCTTTTTGTGCAGGGACGCTCCGCGCTTCTTTGCCCGGCGCACGGTTGCAAAGACGGTTTTGCTCATCGCCGCCCTCCTCGTTTACAGAAATCACACAAATGTCAATCGATTTACATCTTGAGCGTATCATAGCGTAAAGTTTTGGGTTTGTCAACCCCGTATCGGCAGAAATTTTCTGGGGTTATGAAATGTAAATCGTTTGACTTTCCTGTGACGATATGATATGCTGATGCGGAGTAAACGACAACCGACAGACGGGGGATGCGCATGGCAACCATACACGAGATCGCTAAAAAGGTGGGCGTTTCAAGCGCGCTGGTGTCGCGCGTGCTCAACGACAAGCCCGGCGTCAGTCCCGAGAACCGGCGCAAGATCCGGGAGGCCATACGGGAGGCGCGCTATGTGCCCAACGCCCTGGCGCGTTCGCTCGTCAGGCAGTCCACTCAGATCATCGGCGTGGTGATGGACGACCTGTGCGAAAAATACTTCTTTGAACTGATCCGGGGTTTGCAGGACATGGGAGAGGAGATGGGCTACAATGTGGTGTTTTGCAGCGGCCGCAGCCGGCCGGACATAAAGTACCGCTATGTGGACTACTTCATGGAGGGGCGCGCGGACGGCATCGTCGCCTTCGGCAGCCGGCTCGAGGACGCGCCGCTCGTGCGTCACCTGGTCAAGCGCGCGCCCCACTGCGTGCTGATCGAGGGCGACGTGCCGGGCGAGAGCTTCAACCGTGTGCGCGTGAACAACACGGGCGGGGCCTACCGCGCGACCCGCCACCTGATCGCGCGCGGCTACAAGCGCATTTGCCACTTCACAGGCGACATGAACTACAATGTCGCGCACGAGCGGCTCGAGGGCTTCCTCGCCGCCATGCGCGACGCGGGGGTGCCTGTGGAGGACGGCACCGTGATCCAGTCCGACTTTGAGGAAGCGCTCGCCTGCGAGCGCATGACAAAGCTGATTGGGCAAGGCCGCGTGCCCGACGCCTGCTTCGCGGGCGCGGACAAGACCGCCTACGGCGTGATGCGCGCGCTGATCGCAAGCGGGCTGCGCGTGCCGGACGACGTGGCCGTGATCGGCTTTGACGACGAGGCGCCCGATTCGCGGGACATGCTGTTTCCCGGGCTGACCACGATGCGCCAGCCGCTGTACGAGATGGGGCAGATGGGCATCAAGCTGCTTGTCCGCTCGCTGACCACCCCGGATGCCGCGCCGCAATCGGTGGTGTTCGAGCCGGATTTCGTGATGCGAGAGAGTTGTATATGAGGAGGGACCGGGATGCGATTGTGCTTTCACGGGTTGCCGGAGGAACTGCGCGCTGGGCTTGACCGCGTAGCGCCGCTGCTTCAACTGAACGAGGCGCCGGACGGGCTCGCCGTGACGGTTGAGCGCCAGGGCGCGCCGGGCCTCGCCGTTTCAAAGCACGGCGACCGCGCGCTGATCCGCTACCATCACAGGGTCGAATTCTTCCGGGCGCTGTCGCTGCTTAAGCAGCGCGGCGGCGAGGCGGCGTTCGAGCTCCACGAGACCTGCTGCTTCGACCGCAACGGCGTGATGCTCGACTGCTCGCGGGGCGCCGTGCTCACGCCCGACTGCATGCGGGATCTGCTGGCGAAGATGGCGCTCATGGGCCTCAACTGGGCCATGCTGTACACGGAAGACACCTACGAGATCGAAGCTCAGCCCTACTTTGGCTACCTGCGCGGTCGGTATACTCAGGAGGAACTGCGCGCGCTCGACGACTGCGCCGACGAGCTCGGCATCGAGATGATCCCCTGCATCCAGACGCTGGCGCATCTGGAGTGCGCGCTGCGCTGGCCGGGCCTCGAGCAGGCCCAGGACTCCTATCGCAACCTGATGGTGGGCGAGGACGCCACCTACGCGCTGATCGAGCAAATGATCGTCGCCGCATCAAGCCCCTTCCGGTCGAAGCGCATCAACATCGGCATGGACGAGGCTTGGGAACTGGGGCTGGGCAATTACCTGTCCAAGTACGGCTACAAGCCCTGCGCCGAGCTGATGGACGAGCACCTAAGGCGCGTGCGGGCGATCATCAAGAAGCACGGCCTCAAGGCCATGATGTGGAGCGACATGCATTTCTACGCGGCTTCGCCCGCGCGCTTGCTGTACGACCCCGACTGCGTGCTGACGAGCGAGACGCTGTCGGCCGCGCCGCCCGAGATCGATTTGGCCTACTGGGACTACTACCACGAGGACGAGGCGCACTACGAGAAGCTGCTCAAGCTGCACGCCCGGTTCGAGGCCCGCACCGTGTTCGCGGGCGGCATATGGAGCTGGAACGGGCCGGTCGTCGACTATGCTCGGACGATTAATACGACGCTGCCCGCGCTCGCGCAGTGCCGAAAGCAGAACGTGCGCGAGGTGTTCGCCACCGCCTGGGGCGACGACGGCGCGGAGACCAACCTGACGGCGATCCTGTACGGCCTGCAGCTGTACGCCGAGTACGGCTACACCGGCGGGTACGACGCGGAAGAAGTGGCGCGCCGGTTCGAGGTGTGCGCGGGCGCAAGCGCGCAGGCCTTCCTCGACCTGTCCAGGCTGAACGTGCTGCCGGGGATTGCGCCGCCCGCCGGGGACGTATCGAACCCGCTCAAGAACCTGCTCTACGAGGATCCGCTGCTGCCGATCTTCGAGGAGGATTTACGGGGCGTACCCGCCGCGGAGCATTACGAGCAATTGATCCCGCTCTACGAGCGGTACGCGCGCGAGAACCCCGGCTACGCGCTGCTGTTCGAGTTCCACGCGCATATCGCGCGGGTTCTCAACGCAAAATGCCGCTGGCGCGACCGCGCGGCAACCTGCGTACGCGAACGGGACGGGGCGCAGATCGCCCGCATGCCGGCGCTGGCGCTCGAGGTCATCCGTGCGCTCGAGGCGCTGCGCCTTGCCTGGTTCGAGCTGTGGCATTCGACCAACAAGCCCTTCGGCTTCGAGGTGATCGACATCCGCCTGGGCGGGCTGATCGCGCGTTTTGGCACGGCGGCGCGGCGCTTCGAGGCGTTGCGGGACGGCTCTGTCGCGGATATCCCGGAACTCAGCACAACCAAGCTGCCCTATTTGCGCCGGCCGGACGGCGCGTATGAGATGCTCAACCACTGGATACCTGTCGTCACGCCGGGACATATCGGAATGAGGTGAGAATTTATGAGACATTTGAGTCGAATCGCGGCGCTATTTCTGATGTGTATGGTGATGTTCATGAGTTTTTCCACAGTTCAGGCCGCGTCCATCCGCCCCAGCCATGTCACGCAGGCCGAGATGGAGCAGACGCTCCTCCGGCTGTACGGCGAGTGGAAGGACAAATACCTCAAGCGCAGCCCCTACGATCCTGAACAGATGTACGTGTGGTACAACGACGGCGGTTATGTAGAGAAAGAAATCATCACCGTGTCGGAGGCGCATGGATACGGCATGGTCATCCTGGCGTCCATGGCCTCGCGTGATCCGGGCGCGAAGGATAGCTTCGACGCGATGTACGAGTATTTCCGGCATCACCGCAGTCAGATCAACAGCCAGTTGATGGCCTGGCAGCAGGCCGACGACGGCCGCGCGATCACCGATGTGAACGGCGTGGACTCGGCGACCGACGGCGACCTGGACATCGCTTACGCGCTGCTGCTGGCCGACGCGGCCTGGGGCAGCGCGGAGGTTGATTATCTGGGCCAGGCGAAGAAACTGATCGACGCCATTATGGAAAGCGAAGTCAACCACAGCGCATGGACGCTCAGGGTGGGCGATTGGGCGGACGCGACCGATCCGCTGACGCGCTCCTCCGATTTCATGCCCCAGCACTTGAAGGCCTTCGCGCGGGCGACCGGCGATGCGCGCTGGACGCAGGTGCTGGACGCGGAATACGCGATGGCACAATCGATCTTTGCCGGGTACAGTCCCAAGACCGGCCTGCTGCCCGACTTCATGACGGCGAAGGTCGGCGGCGGCCACCAGCCCGCGCAGCCGGGCGCGCTCGAGGGCGACAACGACGGCGCATATGCCTGGAACGCCTGCCGCTTCCCCTGGCGCTTGGCGACCGACTACCTGGTGACCGGCGACGAACGCGCGCTGCCGCAGCTCGCACAGCTGAACGACTGGATCAAGGCGGAAGCGAAGAATGAGCCCGACAACATCAAGGCGGGCTATACGCTGGAGGGCAAGGCGCTCGAGGACTACAGCGACCTGAGTTTCACCGCCCCGCTGATGGTCAGCGCCATGATCCGCCCGGACGATCAGCAATGGCTGAACGACCTGTGGGATTACAATACGAACGCCTTGACCGGGGAGAATGTCTACTATAGCAACACGCTGCGCCTGCTCGGCACGATCGTGGCGACGGGCAACTGGGATTAAAGCGCCCTCGGCTCGATTGCGCCTGCGAGGCGCTTGAGTTCGCGCTCGTCCACGCGTCCGGTCAGGCAACCGACCGCCTGTACGCAGATGCCGCCGGTGACGTTGCCGTAGCGCACGCAGTCCACGATGTCCCGCCCGTGATACAGTCCGTACATCAGGCCGGCCAGAAACGCGTCGCCCGCGCCGGTGGCGTCCACGAAGCGCACGCCGGGCAGCGGCGGCACCAGGATCGGCCGGCCGTTGACCATCACCAGGCAGCCCTCGGTGTCCAGCTTGACGATCGGGTGCGCGAAGTACGCGGCCAGCGCGTGCAGCGCGTCGAGCGGCGTCTGCGTTCCGGTGAGTTTCATGGCCTCGTTGCGGTTGGGGGTGTAGTAGTCGGCCAGTTTCAGGTAGTCGCGGTAGCCCTCCACCGACAGATCGTCGTTCCAGCCGGTATCCAGCACCACCGCCGCGTCGGGGCTCGCCGCCTTCACGTCGCGGCAGATGTCCAGCATCCCCAGCTGCATCTCCATCACCTTAGCGCCGCGGAACAATTCCGCGGCGCGCGCGCGTATGTCTTCCGTGATCGGCACGTCCTCCCTGTAGGAAATGAACGTGCGGTTGCTCGCCGTCACGGCGGTGGACGAGATTACGGTCGGGTAGCCGTCGCCCGCGTACAGGTTCGTGTACGACATGCCGGAGTCCCGGAGCGCGCGCTCGACGCGCTCGGAGAACTCGTCGCCGCCCAGGAACGTCGCCAGCTTGACCGGCACGCCCAGCCGCGCGAGCACGGTCATCGTGGCGGGCACGCCGCCGCCCGCCTGGATGTCGAACGAGCGGGCGTACAGCTCCTCGCCCTCCTCGGGCATGCGAGGGAGGCCCAAAAAGAAGATGTCACAGTTGGCGAACCCGATGCCGCAGGCAAAGCTCATATCATTTCCATCCTCCAATGTAATCCCCGCCCAACTCGATGTAGCGCGCGACCAACCGCTTGGCCAGCGAATACGAGCCCACCAGCGGGTGCACCATCAGGCAATCCACGGCCTTTTGGGCGTCGCGCTCGCCGATGGCCTCGGAACCGAGGCGCTCGTACAGCTTCACGCGCCGGATGTACTCCATCGGGATGCGTGCGGGGTGCGGGAACCGGTGCGGCGCGCAGCCGTCTTTCGTGATGTCGCAGCTGACCTCGACCACGTCGTCGTCCTCAAGGCCCGCGATCGCGCCGCGGTTGGGCACGCACAGGATCATCTGCGTCGCTTTTCCGGTGCGCTCGGCCTCGATGTACTTGAGCGCCACGCCCGCGTAGCCGCCGGCGTCCTGCGAATACACGTCGAACCGGAACGGCGGCTTGTGCGCGTCGGTTTGTGTTTCGTTCTGCATGTAGCTGTTCTCGCGGATGCCGTGCCACTTCTCAAACACTGCGAGGCAGGCGTCGAAGTCGCGCTCGACGTCCATCCGCGACAGTTCCTCGAGCATTTTGAGGTTCACGTCGCGGATCACGGTGCCGCGCGTGGTGCCCGACGCGCGGATGTTGCTTACGGCCCGTTCCGGGTAGAAGAAGTAATACAGGTACTCGTTGGGGATTTGCCCCAGCCGCTTCACCAACTCCGGCTCAAAGAAGCGCAGATCGGTGTCCCGATATGCGCGCGGATCGGCCATCAGCTCGGGCATGATGTCGCGCCCGTTCAGCATCACGCGCTCGAAGAAGCTCAGGTGGTTCAGCCCGTAGCACTCGCCGGTCAGCGCGTCCGGGCGCTCGCCCAGCGCCTTGGCGAACGCGTGCAGCATGCCGCTCGGGGCGTCGCAGATGCCGAACGTGAAGTCGTACCCCATGTCCCGCAGCGCCTGCGACACCAGCCCCGCCGGGTTGGTGAAGTTGAATACCTTGGCACCGGGCTTGGCATACCGCCTGACCAGCTCGCAGTATTCCGCCAGCGCCGGAACCGAACGCATCGCGAACGAAAAGCCCGCCGCGCCGGTGGTCTCCTGACCGAGCAGACCGAGCTCCAGCGCCGCCGTTTCATCGTCCACGCGCTTTGAATCCCCGCCCACGCGCATCGTGGTGATCGCGTAGTCGGCGTCTGTGACCGCTTCCACCGGGCTGCCCGTCAGCACAAACCGCACGCCAGGGTCGATCCTGCGCGCCACCTGCCGCGCCATCCCGCCGAACACGCGCAGCTTCTCGGGGTTGTTATCCATGAATACGATCGTATCGATCCCGAGCTCCCGCGCGCGCTGCGTCAGGCTCCGGGCCAGGAACATCGAGCGGACGCCGCCGCCGCCGATCACGCTGAGTTTCATCTATAGCGCCTCCCTGCGTATTAGTAGTCCGCCTCGTCCATCCGGAACAGCTTGTTGATCAGGAACACCGCCAGTACGCCCGATGAGATCAGCAGTACGCCCATCATGTTGGCGTAGCCGTAGTTGTTCTCGGTCAGCGCGGTCTTGTACAAATACAGCGGCAGGTTCAGCGTCAGCGAGCCCGGCCCGCCGTTGGTGGTCAGGAAGATCATCTCGAATTCCTTGAGCATACTGGTGGCCGCGATGATGACCGATGTGCCGAGGCTCCCCCTGACCAGCGGCAAAATGATCCTGAGGTCGATTTGAAGCGCGCTCGCGCCGTCGATGCGGGCTGCCTCCAGCACCTCGTGCGGTACGCTCTGGATGGCCGCCAGCATCAAAATGCAGATCAGCCCCGCGAACAGCAGCCAGCCCAGCGTGACCGTGGGGAAGGCGGTCTGGGTGGAGAAGTAGAAGTTGATGTCGCTGGGCTGTCCCGTGAAGAAGCTGATGGCCGAGTTCACGAGTCCGATCCCCGGCCGGAACACATTGAGCAGGATCACGCTCAACGCGGCCATGGAGATTACATTGGGGATCATGAACACCGTGCGAAAGAACTTCCAGCCCCGCCGCTTCTTGCTGAGAATCATGGCGGCGACGGCGCCGATGCCCACGTGCACCACGGCTTGCAGCCCGACCCAGATGCCGGTGTTCTTCAGCGCGCGCAGGATCGACGGATCGGAAAAGCCCTTGACGTAGTTTTTGAGCCCGATAAACCGCATCGCCGAGCCCGCCTTCCAGCTGGTGAGCGAGCTTGACAGCACCAGCGCGATCGGCACCAGGTACGTAAGCGCGAACAGCGCCACGCAGGGCAGCAGAAACAGCGCCACCGTGCGCCTCTTGATCTTCATCGCGCCGCCTCCATTCAGGAAATTCGGGGGATGCCGTACCCGGGGCGTTTCCGCCCATCCCCCGCCAGGGCGGGGAATGGGTGGAATACCCCGCGGGGGATCAGTCCACGTTCTTCTGCGCCGCCGCGGTCAGCGCCTGAGCAAACTCCTCGGGCGTGATGGCGTTCTGGGCCAGCATGGGATACTGCACCGAGACCTCGTCGACCACGTTGGCAAACCACAGGCTCTGGAAGTCGTTGATGCTGCGGCCGGCGTTCGCACCCAACTTAATGGTTTCGTTCACCAGCGGGTACACCTCGTCGGAGACGACGGCCGGGTTGTCCGGGATCTCGCCGGTCATCTCGAGCGCGCGCTGCTGCGCGTGGGGCGAGGTGAAGAACTTCACGAACGCCAGCGCGGCCTCGATCCCCTCGGGGGACTTGGCGCCTACGTTGAACCCGATCTTGCCGCTGTTGTACATCACATTGCCCGGATAGGCCGCTACGCCCACCTGGTCCGCAAAGCCCTCGGGCGCCATCGAGGCGTCGTAGAAGCTGCTGATCATCCAGGGGCCGTTGGCGATCATCGCGGTCTTGCCCGCGTAGAAGTTGGCGGCGGCATGCTCGTACTTGCCGCCCACGGCGTCGGAGGTGGTGTAGTTCATGAACAGCTTCTGGATGTTGCCCGCCGCTTCGATGAACTCGGGCGTGTTGTAGTCGGTGGGTTGCAGCGTGTTCATGAACGCCTCGCCCGCGTCGCTTGTGCCGATCATCGCGCCCAGCATCAGGCTCGTGACCCAGCCGCTGTCGGCGGTGTCCATCGACACGGGCGTGATGCCCGCGGCCTTGAGCTGCTCGCACTGCGCGAAGAACTCGTCCCAGGTCGCGGCGGGCCCCGAGATGCCGGCCTTTTCAAACAGCGCCTTGTTGTAGAAGTAGCCGATGACCTGCTTGGACTGCGGGATGCCGTACAGCTTGCCGTCGCGGCTGTTCACATTGAGGCCTACCTCGCTGATGCCGGCCTTCCACTCGGGATCGGCGTCCAGATAGGGCGTCAGGTCCGTCAGCTTGTCGCGCATCAGGTCGATCAGGTTGTAGCCGCCGCAGTTAAACGCACTGGGCAGCGAGTCGGACGAATACAGCACCTTGATCTTGTCCACATACGCCTGGTCGCCCGGAATCTCCTCCACAACCAGCTTGTACTTGCCCTCGTACAGCTTGTCAAACTCGCCCTTCAACTCGTTGAACCAGCCGGTCGCGCCGTTCACGCCCACCCACATGTTGGGGAAGCTAATCTCGACAGCCTCGGCCAGCGCCGCGCCCGTCATGCCAAGGCAGATCACAACAGCCAGGATCAGAGCCAGGACCTTCTTCATGGTACAGTTCCTCCCTTATCTATAATCTGCGCGCGTCCCGCGCGCCGGGAAAACGGATTACCCCTTGACAGATCCCGCCACCAAACTGTCGGTGATTTGCTCCTGCAGCAGCACGTAGATCAGGATGCTGGGCAAGACCACCATCACCAGCGCCGCGAACATGGCGGTGTAGTTGAACGTGAACTGGCTGGTGAAGTAAGACAGCGCCAGCGGGATCGTGCGGTTGTCGTTGCTCTTGGTCAGGATCAGCGCGAACATGAACTCGTTCCACGACGTCAGGAACTGCATGACCGCGGCGGCGGCCAACCCGGGCTTGACCACGGGCAGCACGATCGAGAAAAAGATGCGCAAAAACCCGCCGCCGTCCACGAACGCCGCCTCCTCAAGCTCCTTGGGCACGCCCTGGAAGTGCGCGCGCAGGATGAACAGCGAGGTGGGCAGCCCCAGCGCCGCGTACACGATCGTAAGTCCCGCCTTGGTGTCGTACAGCCCGATCCTGGTTAAGATGATGTAGATCGGCATCAGCAGCGCCGCCACCGGAACCAGCAGCGACGAGGAGAACAGCATCATAAGCGCCTTCGAGCCGCGAAACGGCACGCGCACGATGACGTACGCCGCCATCGCCACCACCAGCACGCCGAGCGCCGTGCTCAGGCCGGCTATGAGCAGGCTGTTGCCGTAGTATCGGAAGATGGGCGACATGGAAAGCGCGGCGGCATATCCGTCCAAGCCGATCCTCGACGGCAGCGCGAACGCGCTCTGCAAGATCTCCTGGTTGGTCTTGAACGAGGACATCACGATCCACACGAGCGGGCCGACCGAGATCAACGTGATGAACGCCAAGAACATCCACCTGAGCACGACCGCCGCCGCGCTGCTGCGCTCCTTCATCTTAACGGCCTCCTTATCCTTCGATCGCCCGGCAGCTCTCCCGTTCCAACACCGAAAACGGCACGTTGATCTCCGCGCTCAGCATCGCGGGATCCGGTTCGGCGAAGAAGCTAAGCGTATTGCGCACGATGTCCTTAAGCGGCTGATGGATCGTGGTCAGCCGCGGGCGCGCCCTGTCGGCGATGGGCAAATCATCAAAGCCCATGACCGACACGTCCTCGGGCACGCGGATGCCCGCGTCCTTAAGCGCGCGCATCGCCCCGATGGCCATCTGATCGCTGGACGCGAACAGCGCGGTGAACGCCTGCCCTTCCGACAGCAACTGCCGGCACAGCTCGTAGCCCGCGTCGTCGGTCAGCGCGCCGCAGCGCCACAGCCGATCGTGGAACGGAAGGCCGGCCTCCGTAAGCGCCTGTTTCGCGCCGATGATGCGCTGGAACCCGCTGCCGATCGATTTCGGCGAGTCGCTGAGGAACGCGATGCGCTTATGCCCCAGCCCTATCAGGTACTTTGTGCCCTCATAGCCGCCCGCCAGGTCGTTGATGTGCACCGCCGTCACGCGCCCGCCATACCCGAGGTTCGCGCCGCCGCACACCACCGCGCGCAGCTCCCGCGCCTCGATCAGCGCCATCAGGTCGGGCGGGATGTCCTCGTCGAGCAGGATGAGCCCGCGCAGGTTCAGCGCCTTGATCGTGTCCAAGTAGCTATGGCGCGCATTGCCGCATGCGGGGATGAACACCGACTGGAAGCCGTAGGTTCCGACTTGATCCATGATCTCGCGCAGCACATCGATGTAGTATTGCAGCCCGAGCTCCGGGATCACCACCCCGACCATCGGATTAGCCGCCGCGCGCATCCGCGGGACCTCACCCTCGCCGAGCGGCCCGAGCACCCGCGCGATCCGTGCCGACTTGTCCGGGCTCACCACCTCGGTACCCGTCAGATATCGTGAAACCGTGGCCGCGGACACCCCCGCCCGCTGCGCAATCTCCCGCACGGTCACGGCGCGCACCTCATTTCTTCGGTGATCGTTATGAAACAATCTGAAACAAATAGGGGGATTCAGTGAATCGGATTCTTGTATTCATTATATTCGTTTCAATTCGAAATTTCAATAGGGATTATTGGATGGTTATTTGGGGCCCGTTATGTGAATTGTGACCCGGATGCCGATTTGTTTCAGAAACAATCGTGCTGCGAGGATGGGATGGCCTTGCATGCCGGACGCGGGCGCCGGGCGGGTGGTTTTACGCGGCGGGGGACCGCACTGCGATCGAAGGCGCCGCCCAGCGGGCGGCGCCTTCGATCGAGGACACCGGAATCGGCCGCACGGCCCTATGGCCTGGGAGATGGATGCGGCGGCGCAGGGGACGGAGTACGGGGGACGCTGAGGCCAGCCCCAGACCCCGCTCAAGGGACAGGCCCCTTGAGAATCCCCATGACCGCTTACGTGGGGAAGACGGTGTCGCCGCTCAGTGGGCGTGCGCGTGCACGGCGTCGTGCAGGAATGCGGCGCAGCCGGCCACCTTTTGGTCGTAGTGGGCGGTGAAGCGTTCGTCGCATACGTACATCTGAGTGAGACCCTTATGCGCCTCGGCGGTATACTGGGGCCAGGTGTACGAAAGCCATGCCTTGTGCAGCGCGCACAGCGCGCCCCCCTCGTCGCCGGTCGGGTCTAGCCCGTCCTGCACGGCGCGCTCGAGCCGCGCTTGCAGTTCGGTCGCCGCCTGCTGCATCGCGTCGTACTGCGCCTTCGTCATATTCATCAGCTTCCGGTTGCTCTCGTCCACCGCCGCCTCGCCATAGCGCTCGCGCGCCTCCCGGCCGTGCCTCAGCTCATTGTCCTCGACCAATTGCCGCTTGAAACCCTCGAATTTCTGGTGATCGTCCATGGCCTTGCCCTCCTCTTGGCTGTTCAGCGTGTTCTTGACCGTCGAGATCAATCGCTCGATACGCGCGCGGCGCAACTCGAGCGCGGTGAGATGCGCCCGGAGCGCATGCGCCACGTCGAAGTCCGGCGCGTCCAGCACCTGCCGGATGTCAGAAAGCGCCATGTCCATTTCCCGGTACAGCAGGATCTGCTGCAGCCGGTTGACCTCGTCGCTTCCGTAAATCCGGTAGCCCGAGGAACGCACCCGCGCAGGCTTGAGCAGCCCGATCTGGTCGTAGTAGCGCAGCGTGCGCGCGCTGATCCCCGACAACCGCGAAAGCTGGTCCACTGTGTACTCCATGCGCATCCCTCCTCTCGACGCCCAAAGCATAAACCCTGACGCAGCGTCAGGGTCAAGTTAAGAGATGGTGATTTATCGCGGTTTTATCCGCTTGCGCAGGGGCCGATGCGCGCATCGGCCCCACGGGTGCCGCTCATGCCGTATGGCTGTGCGTTTGGCCTGGTTGTGTCATAGGCTGACCTTCTTCTCCAGCAGCCACGCGCTCAGCGCGAACGAGCCGACCATCGCGCCCAGGTAGGCGACGTACCTCGGCCAGGCGCCCAGCACGACGTCCGGGAAGCTGTGGCCCGGTTGTATGACCGTGCCCGGCAACTGGGCGGCGCCCCACTGGAGCGCGGCCATCAGGCCGACGAAGATCAAAAAGCTCAAGAAGCCCTTGAACTTCTTGTTTTGCAGCACCGTTGCGCTCAGCGTGATGGCGAGGTAGGCGATCGTCACGACGGTGAAGAAGTTAATCAAAAAGTCAAGGGCCATCGCCGCGATCACCGTGAGCACGGTTTGAAGGTCGATGCTGGACATGTTCTTGAGCACCTGCTCCAGCATGATCCCACCGAGGTCGATTTGAGGGAAGGTACGCCTCAGCAGCGTAAAATCCCAGGCCGCGGTTCCGGCCAGCAGAAGGGCTAAGAACAGCCCCAGCAGCAATGCCGCCAGCAGCTTTGAGCCCAGGATTTTGGTGGCGGAGTTGGGCGTCATGAACGTCAGGTAGCTGGTCTTGGCATTCAGCTCCTTGGAATACAGCGCCACGCTGTAGAGCAGCATGCCCAGCACGCAGAGCATCGCGGCGAAGAACAGCAGCGTCGAGGCCGGTATCACCAATTCCACGTCCTTGCGCAAGACCGCGTACAGGAAGAAGCCTTGCAGCAGGATGATCGAGCCCAGCATCGCTACGATGCCGGACAGGTTCCGGCGGTACTCGTACTTTATCAGGTGAAGCATCGCAATTCCCCCTTTACGCGTAGATTTCTCTGTACAGCTCGACCAAGTTCTTGCCGCGCTCCTCGCGCAGCGCGCTCGCCGCGCCCTCGAGCACCTTCGTGCCCGACTTCATGAAGATCGCGTAATCGACGATCTTCTCGAGCTCATCCACCAGGTGGCTGGACAGCAGGAACGTGCGCTCGGGCGAGATGCGCTCCGCAATCGCGTCGATCACCTGGTCGCGCGCGATGATGTCGATGCCGTTGAGCGGCTCGTCCAGCATAATCAGATCGCTCGCGCGCGACAGCGTGACCGCGATCTTGAGCTTGGCCATCATGCCGCTGGACAGCTGGCGCACACGGGTAGCAGGCGGCAGCTGCATGGAGGCGAGCGCCTCGCGGTAGCGCGCGCGGTCGAAGTCGGGGAAGAAGTCCGCGTAGTACGCGCCCACGTCCTCGCCGTTCATGTAGCCGAAGAAGTAGCCCTCGGTGGGCATGTAGGCGACGCGCGCCTTGCTCTCGGGTCCGATCGGATCGCCGCCGAACGTAAGCTCGCCCGACGTGGGCTTCGTGAGTCCCGCCACCATCTTCATAAAGGTGGTCTTGCCGCTGCCGTTGGGCCCGAGCAGCGCGTACACGCGCCCCCTCGGAATCTCAAGGCTCAGGTCCGAAACCGCGGTGGTAGTCAGGTATTTCTTGGTCAGATGCTCGCATGAAAGCATGGCTGTCCCCTCCGTTTGCGAAATCGCGCCTTCATTGTACCACAAACTCCGTCCGTCAAACAGCGCGTGCGCGTCAACTTTTGGGGATACAAGTTGTTGAGGCATAATGCTTCACACGGAGGCACCTGCTTATTTGACGGCTGTGGTTCATCAATGCTATAATAAATAGACATTTGGTGATTGACACACATTAATGTGATGCCATTCTGCGGGAGTGAGCAGCGCAGCAGAACACAGAGTGATGGAAGGTTATTATATGCGGACGCTGAGCGTGGTGATCGCCGACGACGAGCGCGTGATCGTGGACGGGTTTCTCAAACTCATCAACTGGGAGAAGATCGGCTGCCGCGTGGAGGACGCGGCGTATGACGGCATCATGGCCGTGGAGAAGCTGACGCGGCTGAAGCCCGACATCGCGATCATCGACATCAACATGCCGCTGCTTTCGGGCCTGGACGTCATCCGCCGCGCGTCGCCGGATTGTCCGGATACCGTGTTCATCATCATCAGCGGGTATGACGAGTTCGGGTATGCGCGCGAAGCGCTCAAGCTCCGGGCGTACGACTATCTTCTGAAGCCCGTGGACTTTCCGCAGTTCGAAGCGTTGATCGGACGGCTCCGGCGCGAGCGGTTCGACCTGCCCCTTCAGGAGCGGCCGCTGGAGGCGTGGGAGGGCGACGCCGAACCGCCCACCATCCAGCGCATCGTCGCCTACATCGACCAGCACTGCGCCGAGGACCTGACGCTGAAAAAACTGGCCGAGATATTCTTCATGAACCCGGTCTATTTGAGCCAGTATTTTAAGGCGAAGACCGGCATGAACTACTTCGCCTATTTGAGTCGCCTGAGAACGGAGCGGGCCAAGCACCTGCTGCTCACTTCGGACATGACCATCGGCGATATCGCGCGTGCCGTGGGCGGGGCGGATTACCGCACCTTCACCAAGCGTTTTCGCCGCATGGAAGGCGTTTCGCCATCCGCTTTCCGCAAGAAAAACGGACGAATCTAAATTTTTGACACACAACGATTGAAACACCGCCTATCATATTCCAGCAAATTGCACTACCATGGTGCCGTTGGGATGCTCCCGCATCCAAATTATTGATGGGAGGTTATTTCATGAAGCGCATGCTGTCCTTGGTGCTGTGCCTCACGCTGCTCCTGGGGATGGGCCTGTTCTACACGGCTTCCGCGGAAGAGAAGGTCCACCTGATCTACCAGACCTGGAACCCGGGCGAGGACTGGTTCGCCGCGGTCAAGGAAGACTTCGAGAAGAAGAACCCCGGCATCGAAGTCGAGCTGGTGTACGTGCCCTACTCCGACCACATCCAGAAACTGAAGATCGACTTGGCCACCGGCCAGGGCCCGGACGTCTACTCGCTGCAGACCGGCGCTTCGCTGAAGGAATTCCGCGACTTTGAAGTGGACCTCACCCCCCTCGCCGCCAAGGAATGGGGCGCAGACTGGGAGAAGACTTTCGTACCGTTCGCGACCCAAGTGACCCAGGACAAGGGCGTGTACTACGGCCTGCCGATGGGCACCAGCTACGCCGGCACCGTCTGGGCGGACGTTTCGATGCTCGAAAAGTACGGCCTCAAGGCGCCCACCAGCCGCAAGGAGTTGGCGGAAGTCAGCAAGGCGCTGCGCGATCAGGGCCAGTACCCGCTGTGCATCGGCGCCAAGGACGACTGGATCAACCTGGACGTGTGGATGAACATCACCAACGGCGTCTCCTCCGAAAAGCTGTACAAGGCAATCGCGGGCGAGACCGCCTTCACCGATCCGGACCTTGTGAAGTCCTTTGAGATCTGGAAGGGCCTGTTTGACGACGGCGTCTTCCAGGATGGCGCGCTGGGCGTGAACATGTACAACGACACCACCGACCTCTTCGACCGCGACGCCACCATTCCGATGATCACCAACGGCTCCTGGATCATCAACAATTACCCCTACCGCGAGGAAAACCCCACGCTGTACGAGAACTTCAACGGCGAGGGCCGCAAGCACACCGTCATCAACATGGACTGGAATGACGACGGCAAGCCCGACCCGATCCAGGCGACGGTGGAGAACGTGCTGTGCATGAACAACGCCGGCGAGCACCAGGATGCCGCATGGACCTTCATCAAGTACATGCTCTTTGACGGGCAGGACCTGCTCAACAACAAGTACCTGGCCTACTTCCCCTCCCGCGCCGGCGTGTCCTTTGAGGGCGAACTGAGCGCCGAGGGCGTGGAGAACTTCAATAAGCTCATGGACATGGGCGCCACCAACATCGGCGGCTACCGCGAGAACCCGTACCCCGAGCTTAAAACTGCCATCGCCGACAACCTGAAGGCGCTGATCCTGGGCGAAGTGACGCCCCAGCAGGCGGCCGAGGCCGTCGAGGCCGTTTCCAAGACCACTCAAAGGTAATGCTTCCGCCGGGGGATGCGCGTGAAAGCGCATCCCCCGGCACGGGCAGAACATTTCGCGCGGGGAGGCATTGCTCCGATGAAAAAGCACAACCTGGCGGGCCTGATATTCGTGATGCCGCTGGTGATCCTGTTTCTGGTCATGAACGTGTACCCGATCCTCTTCAACCTTGTGATCGGCGCAACCGACTGGAACGGCATCGCGAAGAGCTGGAATTTCATCGGGCTGGCGAATTATGAAAAGCTCCTGACAAACCCCGTCATGCCCCGGGTGATCCGGAACTTCGCGGTCTTCGGCATCGCGACCATTTTGACCCAGGCGGCGCTGGGGGTCCTGTTGGCCTCGTTCTTTGCCAGGGGCGTCAAGGGTGCGGGCGTCTACCGCACGGTGTTCTACGTGCCGGTCATCGCCACCGCGACGATCGTGGGCAACGTCTTTTCCAAGATCCTGGAGACCAACCGGGGCTACCTGAACGAGATGCTGCGCGCGGTCGGGCTGAACGCGCTGGCACAGCCGTGGCTGGCGGAGCCCAACTTGGCGCTCCTCTGGATCATCCTGATCAACATCTGGCAGTGGACAGGGTATAGCATGCTGATGTACTACGCCAACATGCTCAACATCCCGCAGGACACCTACGAGGCCGCCACCATCGACGGTGCGAACCCGAGGCAGCAGTTCTTCCGCATTACGCTGCCCCTTCTCCGCTCCACCCACTTCACGCTGTTCGTGCTGGGCGCGCTGGGCTCTCTGAAGTGCTTCGACCTGCCCTACGTTTTGACCAAGGGCGGCCCGAACTACGCCACGGAGTTCTTCTCCACCTACATCAACAAGCAGTCCTTTGAACTCTTCGACCAGGGCATGTCGTCGGCGATCGTAGTGGTCATGCTGGCCTTGGCGATGGTGATCACGCTGCTCCAGCTCCGGCTGTACTCCCGCAAAAACAAGGATAAGGAGCTGGCCGACGCATGAAAAATTCCAGAAGCTATACGGTTCTCGCGCAGTCGGTTTTGATCCTCCTTGCCCTATTGTTCTTGTACCCGCTGACGCTGATGCTGATGCGCTCCTTCGACGTGGGCGGCGTCCAGAATTACGCGCGCGTGTTTGAAAAGGTCAATCCGCTGCCAAACTTTCTGACCAGTTTGATCGTGGTGGGCGGCTCCCTCCTGATCGTCTCCATCGTCACGTCGCTGGCCGCCTTCGGGTTTTCCAAGGTGCCCTTCAGGGGCCGCGGCGCGCTGTACTACCTCCTGCTCATGGGCATGATGGTGCCCACGGCGGCGACGATCTTCCCGCTGTTTCAGATCGTAAAAGACATGAAACTCAACAACACGCCCTTTGCGCTGATCCTGCCCTACGCCACGGCCAACGCCATCTTCAATCTCATGGTGCTCAAAAACTTCTACGACGGCCTGCCCAATGAACTGCTCGAGGCCGCGACCATCGACGGCGCGAACCTCATGCGCACGTTCCTCTCCATCATGCTGCCCATCAGCCTGCCGGGACTTGCCATCGTGCTGGTGCAGACGTTTTTAAGCAGCTGGAACGAATTGCAGATGGCGCTGATCTTCATCAATAAGACCGCGCTGCAGCCGCTCTCGGTGGTGCCGCTTCGGTTCCAGCAGCAGCGCAGCGGCGGCTTCCCGGTGGAGGTCATGTATGCCTGCCTGGTGGTGTGCCTCGCGCCGATCGCCCTCTTCTACGTATTCGCGCAGCGCTTTCTGATCGCGGGGCTGACGGCCGGCGCGGTCAAGGGGTGAGCCTATGCGCCGCATCAGAAGAACGCTGTCCGGCAAGCTCATCCTGGCCACCTGCTTATCGCTGGTGGTGGTGCTGGGCATGGCGATCGCGCTGATGTGGACGCTGACGATCAACCTGACCTTGGACAAGGAGCAGCAGTCGATGCGCTCCTACCTGACCAATACGCTCTTCTCCATCGACGAGCGGATCAAGGACTTGGGCCGCACGTCCGTCGTCGCGGTCTCGGACGACCGGGTGCAGGAGATTTTGATGCACCTGGACAGCTACGGCAAGCGCAAGCGCCTGGAGGCGGCGGACTACCTGCAGAAACTGTTCTTGGGCACCGTCTCCAGCCGGAACGAGGTCACGGCGTTGTTCCTGTTTGATAACCATAAGCTGATCCAGAAGTATTCGCTGGCTTCCATCGGCATCCGCGCGGGCTTCTCGGTGGAGCGCGACGAGTGGTTCCTCGAAAACCTGAAGAACATGCCGCTTTTGCCCAACGGGACCAGGCTCATGGACGGCCGCCCGGACAGCTTCCTGGTCATCCCCACGCTGTCCAACACCTTTGACAACGCCTACTTCATCGTGCTCAGGGAAATCAACAGCTTCTCGCCCTTTCAGCGCGTGGGGTACATGATGGTTGCCGCGCGCATGACCACGCTGAACAAGATCGCCACCAACACCATCGACCCGGACGCGCGCTACGTGCTGGCCGACCGGCAGGGGAACGTATTGTGCGAGAGCCTGGGGCGGGCCTTCTACCATCCGCTGTCCGAAGCGTTTCCGCTTTTGACCGGCGTCACGCCCAATCAGCCGGTGGAACTCCCCTTCGACGGCAAAAACTGCCTGGTGCTGTCCCGCGCGTCGTCCTTCAGCGGCCTGACGCTCTACGTGTACAAGCCGCGCGCGCTGATCAACCAGGGCGCGACCAACGCGGTCACCATCCTGGTGGTGCTGTCGGCGGCGGCGGTGCTGCTCGTGATGCTGATCACGGCGCTCCTCATCCGCAAGACCGTCCGGCCGATCGCCACGCTGGCCGACGCCATGGAGAGCTTCAGCCGCACCAATACCCGCCCGTCGGTGGAGGTGGACGCGCAGGACGAGGCCAAGCGGCTTACGGACGCCTTCAACGAGATGGTCACCACCATCAACGACCTGATCTTCTCCGAGTACGAAAAGACCATCCAGCTGCAGAACACGCGCCTGCAGCAGAAGGAGACTCAGCTGCAATACCTGCGCAGCCAGATCAACCCCCACTTCCTCTACAACACCTTGGACACCATCCGCATCAAGGCCAGCATCAACGGCGATGAGGAAGTGTCCGGGCTGATCATGAAGCTGGTCGCCTTCTTCCGGTTCGGCGTGGGCAACACCGACCTCGTGGTCCCCATCCGGCACGAGGTCAAGCTGATGCAGATCTACCTGCAATTGATGCAGTGCCGCTACCCGATGCTCCGGGACGCCTACCACCTGGACGAGAAGCTGTTGGACGCGCTGATTCCCAGCTTTATCCTGCAGCCGCTGGTGGAGAACAGCCTGATGCACGGACTGAAGGCGGCAGGCTACGACGGCGAGATGACGCTCACCGTCCGCGCGGACGGGCACGACATCCTGATCGAACTGAGCGACAACGGCATCGGCATGCCGATCGATCTGATCGAGCGGTTCAACCGCCCGGAAGCGCCTGGCGAGGAGCGCGTGACGCGCGGCCACATCGGCGTTCGCAACGTGCAGGACCGGCTGAGCATGTACTATTCCGAAGGTTACGGCCTGAGCTACCGCCGGAATGAGGGCCGCGGCGTGACCGCCGTACTGCGCGTTTCCAGGCTGGTGGAAGGAGAAAAGGACCATGCGCCCGCGGATTCGGGAAAAGCTTGAGCGCATCCGAGAACTCTATCCGCCGGAACGGCTGAATCAAAGCAAGGAGCGCATCCGGCGCGTGTGGAAGGGCGAGCCTCCGCTGGACCGGCTGCCGTTCGTTATGGTCCCGCCCGTTTTTTCTTACTACGACGACGTGTTCGAGCCGGAGGAGGGACTGGACCGCTACTTGGACACCTTCATCCGGCGCGGCGCAGGACGACTACGTTCCGGCCTTCTTCACCGGCTGCCGCATGGGCGCGATGCCCAGCCTCTTCGGCGCGAAGGAGGTCATGCTGGAAAACGACTGCTCCTGTCGACGGCTCCTGACCGACGAAGCTTCCGTCTGGGCGCTGCCGGAACCTCGCATCTAGGATCTTTCGCCCGCGAAAACGTGGCGGGCCGCGCCGTATGAGGACGAGGAACTCTACGGATTTCTGATGGGACGGGCGACTGGCGGCTTTCTCCTCCTGTGGAACGAGCAGAAGCGGCTGCTGGGAGACGCGTTCCTGCCCACCTACCTGTACGCTTGGGACTGGGTGCCACCTGATAATGGCGCGACGCTGTCGGCGGACTCGTTGGTAATGCTGTGCCCGGTGCTTCCGGCGCTGGTACAAGGGGACGCTTCAGCGCATCTCGAATGAACTGGGCGGGCTCACGGTACATTCCTGCGGCGATTTTTCCGGGGTTGCCGCCGCATTGTGCGAAACTCGCGACCTGTACGGCATCAACGCCATCGAGATGAGCGCGCAGCAACGGGTCGACGCGGGCGCGAGGCGCGATCTGGTCTACATCTTCCAATGCCCGTTTGAGCGGGCTCGGGACGCGGCGGTTAGGTCGCTTGCGGGCGGTTACCGCATCCAACCCACGATCACCGGCACGTGGCCGGAAGACTATTGCGGTGCGGGGCCCGAGCTCCATAAGGCGCGCGTCCGGCTGTTACACGAGTGGTTTACCCCATGATGGCAATAGACAAAGGAGGATCTCCATGAAACTTACGTTTGAAACCTACCGCGACAAAGTGATGGGCTGTTGGGCTGGCAAAAACATCGGCGGCGTGCTGGGCGCGCCCTTTGAGGCGTTCCGTCAGTTCAACGAGGTCGATTTCTACACGCAGGACCTTTCGATGGGCCCGCCGCCCAACGACGACCTGGATTTGCAGATCGTGTGGCTGGCCGCCGTCGAGCGCTACGGGCGCAACGTGAACGCGTCGATTCTGGGCGACTACTGGCTCAGCTACGTCATCCCCAACTGGGTGGAGTACGGCACCGGCAAGGCCAACCTGCGCGCCGGACTCGTGCCACCGATGAGCGGCGCGGTGGATAACCCCTACAAGGACTCCTGCGGCTGCTTTATTCGCTCGGAAATCTGGGCCTGCCTCGCGCCGGGCAACCCCGCGCTGGCCGCGAAGTACGCCTTTGAGGACGCCATCGTCGACCACGCGGACGACGGCATGCAGGGCGAAATCTTCTGCGCGGCGCTGCAGAGTGCGGCGTTTGTCGAAAGCGACGTACAAAAGCTGATCGACATCGCGCTGTCCTACATCCCGGAGGACAGCAAGGTTGCCGAGGCTGTGCGCACCGCCGTCAAGTGCCACGCGGAGGGTGTGCCGTTCAAAAAAGCCATTGCGGCCATCCACGACGCGGCGCCGGGCACTTTTGGCATCCAGGGTATCTCAAACAAAGAGGGCGAACTGAGGAGTCGCGAAATGGGCATGACCAAGGTGGGCGCGCCCGGCTTCGACGCGGCGGAGAACGTGGGTTACGTGATCGCGGGCTGGCTGTACGGCGAGGATTTCGGCGATCAGATCGTGAAGGCCAACGCCTGCGGTGAGGATACCGACTGCACCTGCGCCACGCTGGGCGCGCTCTTGGGTATCCTTCTGGGCGCGAGCGGGCTTCCGAAGAAGTGGACCGACCCGCTGGGCGACAAGATCGCCACCATGTGCATCGACAAGACCAGCCGCGGCGTCTGGGTGCCGGAGACGGTCACGGAGCTGACCGACCGCGTATTGCGCGTGACGCCGATATTCCTGGGCGTGGGGTCCTGCGACATTCTGGCGGATGGCGGCTACACCATCGAATGCCTGTCCGGCGACGAGCTGTTCTGCGCCGATACCTCGGACTACCAGCTCGGCATGAACGGCATGCACAAGGACCACAGTCTGCCGGTCCGCAAGCTCAGCGCGCTCACTTCTAACGTCGCTCGCTATGAGTTTGCCGCCTTCAGCGCCATGGTGGACCTGGGGGATTCCCCGTTCTTCCGCTTCGGCGAGAACCGCCGCTTTACCGTCAGTGTGAAAAACGACATGCGCATGTGCCAGCAGCAGTGGGCGCGCATCTCGCTCTACGCGCCGGACGGCGTGCAGGTGGTTGGCCCCAAGGCCGTCATGCTGCCGCTCAACAACCTCTGGGGCTCGAAAGCCGAGGCTACCTTTGAGGTCAACCTGGACCAGATGACCGGCCCCAAGGCGGAGCTTCTGGTGGACATTACGCTGGAAGGTCGTCATTCGACCGGCGCGGTCAAGGTCCTGATGATGCGAGAGCGGTAAGAATCCGAACAATCGAAAGCCTCCGATTATGTTGCCCCCGCCAAATAGAAAAACGAAAAAGGAATGACTTCTGGGCCCCGCGACGTGCGGGGTCCAATGTTATGCAGAGCTTTCAAGCAATTGGCGGTAGGACATCAGCGCGAACAACGTCTTGGCCTTTGAGTCAGCATCCGTTTGCGCCAAATGGCACAAAGTTATCCGAGTACTCCAATCCACAAAAACGAGAGAGAAAGGCGATGCCATGTCCTAACTACCACCCCGTGAACCCTCTTGCATCCCCCTCGCAGGGTACCGCCACATGTACCGTTCGCTGCCCAGGTTTTTTCTGTCGGCAAGCTAGACGCGCTGGGACTTCTGTACCCGCTCTACATCGGATATCCTGTCCCCGCATCCACGCCGATGTGCAGCCGCTCCCCGAAATGCCACTCGTTCCCCTTTTTCACCGGGTGCATCTCCGGATCGCGTTGCTTGTCTGCGTTCTTGGTCGATGTCGGCGCTTCGATGATCGTCGCGTCCACCATGGTTCCACCATGCATCAGTTTCCCGTGCCGATCCAGAAACGCCCGTATCGTATCGAAAAGCAGCTCCGTGACCCCGTTGTCGTTGAGGAGTTTGCGAAACTTGCACAGGGTCGTAGCGTCCGGCGCCTGTTCCTCGCCCAGAAAGTCCACCCGCATGAACTTTCGAAATGCATAGCTGTCGTAGATCGTGTCCTCTACCCCTTCGTCCGACAGGTTGAACCAGTTCGCCAGCAGATACATCCGCAGCATCGTTTCCACGCCTCGCGGTGGACGTCCGCGTTTCCCGCTGGGGTAATACGGCTCTACGAGCGCCGTCCATTCATCCCACGGATGACTCCTTCCATGATCCCCAGAAATTCGTCCCGCTTGGTCTTCCGTTTCCGGTTCGCGTATTCGATATCCGCTATGCTCTGCTGCTTATCCATCTTCATCACCGCAATGCTTTTTCCTTTATGATACCACGCTACCGCTTGTGATTAAATCAGCGGTTACCTAGACGATGCTGGTGTTTCGGAATCGAACCCCGTCGCCGGATAACTGTCGGCTATCAGACGGCTAACCAATTTGCGAAAAGTCTTGACAGTACCATTGGATGGTTAGTATACCAAATCGCCGTCGGATGTTCAAGCGAGCGGAAGGATAAATAATGGATTCGTCCACAAGCCGATTTCATGGAGCTTACCTTATCCGCTCATCCCGCTCCGATGTAGCGGCAGATAGCAAAGTCGTCCATCCACGCGCGTACTCCCAAACAGCGAGACCTTTGAAAGCATTCTGCTGCTTCTATACGATCTCGAAATATCCTGATTCTTCCATAATCACATCACCATCCAGCAGAGTGGCGAATTCGACGGACGCCCCCGTTTTGTTCAAGTATGCCTGAACTGCATGGTAGCCTACAGCATATCCGCCGCAATATGGCATGCCGATGGATTGCTCCTGCGGCATCATAGGATGATCGCCAAAGATATACGGACGTACCGCCATAAAGCCCTTCACAGACAGACTTTTACCGATGATCCTGCGAGCCTTCTCCAGATCATCATTGCCGATACCGGTAATCCACGGGCCGATGCAATCGGCACCATATAAGTTCCCGGCAAAACTCTCCGCCAACCCTTCGATCGCAATGTACCTTCCCACAGTCACATCCTGCATGAAATCCCAATCTGCGTTATGGAAGAGCACATTGTGGTGGAATTCATGCGCTATACACGCTTGCAGCCGTGGCAAATTGTACGCATTGGGGGCAATCACAATTTGGATATATCCGGGGATCGATCCGGCACCGGTGTATCCTTGACTGGCCGCGAGCCGTTCTGGATTTCCCAGAAAAATGCCGACAACAACATCGTCAGGCAGGGAAATCCCCTCCGCCGCAAAGCGCGCGCCGGCTCCCTGAATCGCCGCATGCGCTTGCCTCCAGGCATCCGCCGATTCCAGCGCGTTCAGCATCGCGGCACACTTTTCATCCATGTCCGTACTGACAGGAAGCAGACCCAGCATGTCAGGGTCAACGGGCATTTGCATGATATCAAACATAGGCTGGAACGGCTTCAAAATCTCATCCGCGTAATACGCCTTCCGCTGATCCCTCGGCAGCTCCAACATGCGCCGGTACTGACGCAATGTGTCTTGGACGTTGATGTTCATCATGACTCACTCCCGTTCAATGATTCGGCTCAGTGTGGCCGTAACGCGAGTATAGACCATGACGCAACGTCAATGTCAAGGGGGGTGAAAAATTCAATGATGACCAGTTCTACATACGAAAACCCGATTTGACCCATCGCGCGTCGCCCCTTATGGTTTTCCTCAGAGATTACTGCCGAACGGCGAGACAGTAATTTACGTTGTCGAACGCGGCCATCTTATGGGCTGGGTTCGCCTCGTTATAACGCGAGAAATACTGCTCTGTGATTTCTGGCGGGGTCAGGTGCTCATAGATGAGGAAACCATACGGTTCAAGCAGCGCTTCGAGTTCGGCATAGGAGTAGCTGGCTTGCATTGCCTCCTTTGCGCCCCCGGCCAACATGGCTTGCTTCTTTGCGCGCTCGCCCGCTCTGTCCGTGTAACTGCCCTGGTCGGGGTAGTCACACGCGATGCCGCTGCCCCTGGGCAGCAGTTCCGCCAGGCTTCGGATCATTCGCGCAAAGCAGGTCTTTTCAAGATAGTAGATGAGCCCAAGCAAGCTGCACAGGCTGATCTTTTCCCGGTGAAACGCGGGGTGTTCCGCCAATGCATCCAGCCAGTGCTCGTCATTGAAATCCGCCGGGATAAAGTGAACATTCTCTGGAACGGCAATTCCCGCCGAAGTTAGTCGCCGCCGCTTATCCGCAGCCGTCGCCGGATGGTCAACCTCAAAGATATGCAGTTCCTTTGCCCACTCGGGCTGGCGGTAGCCAAACGTGTCGTGGCCCGCGCCCAGGATCAGGTACTGCCTAGCGCCCAGGCGCACCGTGTTCTGCAAATGCCGCTCACAGAACGCGGCCCTTCCCAGCGGCGAAGGCGCCAGTTGATTATCCACGATCCAGCGCAGCGCCTCGCTGTTCGTGCCCTGGAATGCGGGGTTAAAAAAGCCAATACCCTTGCTCATGTTCTCCCCAATGCTCTGCTTTTCCGCATGGGGCAACAGGCGACCCACTACGGTGTCGTCAAAGACCTTGACGCCATCGTGCTGTGCGTGATGCCACCGGGCGTATGCGCTGATGAGCGCCGTCATGCTTCCCTGCTGCAATGCATATCATCTCCTTTATATACTTAATACACCCATTGCGACTCGATGTCCAGACTTGACTTTTGGGCTGCTTTCTGGTATAATAAGTGCGAAATTCAGTGGGAATTAACAAAGCCGTCACGATATGTGGCGGCTTTTTGCGCGGGGTATGATTTGTCTCTGTGCGCGGTGATGATCGTGTACTTATGGGGATTGATGGTGATTGTGTTACTTTTCTGGACATTAAAAATCCTATATTGACTTTGATTTTTAATCGATATACCCTCTGTTTATAGGAGGGGATCACATGAATCAGGAACGAATTGCGGCACTGGAAAAGACCATAGAGACCGAATATGGCAATATTGCAGGCATGGTTGTGCTGCGCGAGGGGAAAGTAGAATATGAAAACTACTTTCATGGGTTTGCGCCCGACGACGCCGTGCATGTGGCTTCGGTGACAAAGAGCATTTTCTCAGGATTGATTGGCATCGCCATTGACAAGGGCTACATCAAGGGCGTGAACCAGCGCGTATTGGACTTTTTTCCGGGCTACACGGTCCAGCCGGGCGAGAAGATGATCCAGCATGTGAAGATTGAACACCTGCTGACCATGACGGCTCCGTACAAGTTTGATTCGGAACCATTTGAGGCATTTTTCGCAAGCCGGAACTGGGTGGAGGCCGCCCTTGACCTATTGGGCGGCGAGGAATCTGCGGGGACATTCCGGTATTCACCCATCATCGGAGCGCACATCTTGTCGGGCATTCTCGTCAACGCAACCGGCCAATCGGTGCTGGATTTCGCTAGCAAGAATCTGTTTTCACCGCTGGGCATCCACGCCCAAAACGTGGTGTTCCACAGCCTGGAAGAGCAGATCGCCTGGTACGAAAAAGATCGGCATACCAGAGGTTGGGTGGTCGACCCGCAGGGGATCAACACGGCGAGCTGGGGCCTTACCCTGGCTCCGATGGACATGGCGAAGCTCGGCCGGTTGTACCTGGACGGCGGAATGTGGGAGGGCAAGCGGATTGTGCCCGCCCATTGGATTGATGAAAGCACGAAGCCACACGCCAAATGGGGCGAGTTGTCGTATGGATACCTGTGGTGGATTCTCGATGAAAAGGAACGCATCTACGCGGCGTTGGGGGATGGCGGGAATGTCATCTACATCAACGCAAAGAAAAACCTGGTCGTTGCCATCGCCTCCCTGTTTACGCCGGACGCGAAGGATCGGCTGGAACTGATTCGAGCGCATATTGAGCGTTGGTAGATGGGTTTGGATACTGCGCGAAAAACAAGCTGGAGAACCATCGAATTTCGGCCCCCCCACGTTTCCCTTTGAACTGACCACGATTGCTTGGCCAGAAGGCCGTCGGGTGCATTTGGGTGCAATCGAGAGAATGGGTAGGATAAATGATGGTTGGGAGTCCTTGGCAAGTGGGATGATCGATGAATCAAAAATGAAAGTAGCTTGCAGCCCAAAGTGCAAATGCGCTTATGCAACCCTTGATTTAG
>NZ_JBISDI010000027.1:0-53643 GCF_051162045.1 Anaerozeibacter quisquiliarum | reverse complement strand
GCCGTTGGGTGCACCATTACACAGAACCATAGATGGAACTATACCGAGTTCGTTTTCTCACAGTACCTTGTCACGTGCGGCAGTTTCAATCGAAACTAGAGGACTATGGGCGCAGGCTCAACAAAAATCCACCTTTTTGGCAAGTTGGTTTACATGTCAGCAACGACGGAGTTCGAAAAACGGCTATTGATTTCTATCCAACTTTGGGTTGACGAAAGCGTGTAACGGCGCGGAGCGGGTGCTAATCAAATTCGACAGAACCACGTGATCCGAAAACAAACGTGCCCTGGTTGAAGGTTGAGACCGCCTGGAGTGGCTTTCGTACTCGCGACCTTTGGGATTGCGGATCACTCTACATTGTGATAAAATGGAAAAAATACTGCGGTTTGGGGTGTGAGGCTAATGTGCGCAGAAATAAATAAAAAGGCAGAAAAGCAGTTTGCGCTTAAAGATAAGGAAAATTGTAAAATCTATCTGAGAAAAATAATCACTACAGCAGTGCTGTGCTTCCGCTCATTGGAACGCTTCATAGAAAATGGACGGAGTACACTCGAAAGTTGCAAAACATCAGGTACGAATACTATTTCATACTTGGTGTATTCTGATATGCTTCGACAGTTCAACAGCGTCGAAGTATATCTTCTCAATATATTTGGCGATTTACAAGAATCCTCAGTATCGTATATCAAATATCGCCAACTAATTAAGAAAATGCTGAAAAAGGGCACCGCCGCCTTACAGTTAGTCGAATTAACAGATGAAGAAGAAGAGACATTAGTCCACTTTAACAGAACAAGGAACTGGGTGAATCATATTCCTGAATCCATGTTGGTGGCAGAGCAAGATTTGATTTCAAAAGGAATAGCGGCACCCGAATCGACAAATCCTATTGAGGTATATTTCTACAATCATTGTACCGTGGAATATTTCGAAGATTTGGTAAACAGCTATTCACGATTATATGATGCAGCGACAATGTTATTGAATGCTGCACACCGTGACTACGATGCCCTTCTTGGGCAAAAATCCGAGATAAAGCGCGTCTTTATTGATGATATTAGAGATATTCAACACCTTGAGGCAGCAAAAAAGTCTGCTTCTGTGCAAGGACTAGTACATCAAGAAAAGCAAAATCATGAATAGGCACATATTACCGTGATTCTAGCACCCGAATACACCCAAGTGCCCAATGGCATCGGCGGAACTTAGGTATCTGAATATAGGTGGGCACTTGAGCAAGTCATAAAGACCCTTATTTGGGGAACTAGGCAGCGACACAGAAAAAAGTACTTTATGGCCACTGACCGCATCCGTCGTTTCATGAAGAACCATTGCCGGCAGGACATCCGCGAACGGTTTTCACGCTCCTTAGGTTTCAGCCCGTCCAGTTAAGTTACGGATGGCATCGAGCCTGTTTGACACTGATATTTAATCAAATATTAATATTACCATATTGACATTATTTTATTTCAGTAATATAGTATAATATATAGTATAAAAAGAGCGAAATGAAGTGCAGAATATGACTAATCAAACCAAAGAAGAGATAGCAAAAGCAATATCAAAGTTTTTTCTTGAACAGGTTTCTTCATATGGAGAGAAAATTCGCAGCTTATTAGATGAATACAAAGACCAAGAAACGCTACTTAGAGATGCTTTTCGGGAAGTTATTTCATGGTGTGATGACGAAGTCAGAAATAATTCTAGTCTTAGTCATCAACAAAAAGTAGACCTTAAAATGCGAAAAATTCAGTTAATCAAAGAACTAAATCATCAACTGGGAAAGCTTAAATTCATTAGGTGGTTTGGCAATATGGCATTAATGGCGGGTATAGCACTATTGGTCTATGGAGTATATACGTTGCTAAACAATTCATCGTCCGATAATGCTAATATTAGCGACGATACAGATAACCATTTAAATCTACCCCAATGATAATGAGCGGCACTTATGGCCTTTAAATAACGGCACACTCTGCAATGGAATGTGCCGTTTCTCACCTTACTTGATCTCAACTTCCTGCCCGTCCTTGAACACAAACCGGATGCTGCTTTTTGCCGATACCCACACCCGCTCCACCGTGCCATACCACAGCGTCTCATCGAATTCGGTGATCAGGTCGGCCTTCCGAAGTGTCTGGAGGTATGTCATGATCTTACTGCGCTTGGCGGTCATCTGGGTTTTCTGGGCCGTGGCCTCGTCAAGCTGCTGCCGGATTTCCACGCATTGCGCTATGTATTCCTCCTGATCCGGCGCAGGCCGCTGCATGAGTTCAGATACCACGCTGAACTCGGCCTGCAACTTGCCGATCTGCTTCGATAGGCTGTCAAGCTCCTCTTGCCGGTTCAACGCCTTCTCGCAGAGGTCGATGATTTCGGCCTTGCTGCCAACCACACGGTTGATCGCCTGCACGAAGGCCGCCTGCATTTCCTCGGTGTGGACCAGCGGCGTCTGGCAGAGCTTTTCATGTCGATACTTCGCATTGCATTGCCACACCACCTTCTTGTAGCAATCCGTGGAATGCCAGGTCTTGCTTCCGTACATGCCGCCACAGTCCTCGCAGTAGATGTACCCGGAGTAACAATGCGGCGTATAGAACCGATGCGGGTTCTCTTTCCGGCGCTGCATCTCCGCCTGCACGGCATCGAATTTCTCCGGCGGAATGATGGCCGGGTGGCTGCCTTCCACGTAATACTGCGGCACTTCCCCAGAACTCCCCCGATAAGGTACTATTTTAAGAAGATTGTAGTCTGCCCCCGATTCCCAAAGTTTTTTTGCTTCCGGGAAGACAGCTAGGTGCGGCGACAATTAAGAAAGACTTAGAAGGCATCACCCTCACGTAAACCCGAAGCGGCGCTCATCGCTCCTCACGATCCGACACCTAAATCTGCCCATGTCGGCAGCAAAACGCCTACCGAAACCGGTGAGCATTCTTAGTAAGAACTAATGTCTATTCGTGGCGTCGTTGGCGTCATAATCATCGTAACGTCATCGATCCGCTCAAAAGTTTTGCTGAAAAACAAAAAGATATTGACATATGCCCGAAATCAAGTATAATGGAAATTGAAAGGGGCATATGCCCATAAAGGAGGTGAAACGATATGCCAGGAAGAGATGGAACCGGGCCGATTGGCGCGGGCTCCATGACGGGCAGAGGCGTGGGTCTCTGCACGAGCGGCGTTACGGGGTATGGAGCAGGCCGCGGTCTGGGTTTGGGCCTGGGCTGGAGGCGAGGCTGCGGGCGAGGACTCGGAAAACAATCTGGTCCAATGAACCTGTCGGACGACGTTTCGCGCAAGGAGCTTCTTGCCCAGCAGAAGCAAGCGCTCGAAAGCAGGCTTGAGATGGTCAACAAGCAGCTCGAAACCCAGTAGAAGACGACGTGGGGAGAGGGTACATCCCTCTCCCATTCGTACGTCAGGACATGACCGCATGTGATATGGAAGAGAGGTGAAATCATGCCAAGGCCGAGAAAATGGCGGAAAGTATGCCGCCTTCCGGAGAGCAACCAATACGGCCCGCTGAACGCCGAGTTGCCCGAACAGGAAGCGTTTGTCGTGATGTCTGTGGACGAATACGAGGCGATCCGCCTGATCGACCTGGAGAATTTCACGCAGGAAGAGTGTGCGGATCAGATGAACATCGCCCGCACGACCGTCCAGCGCATGTACAGCGATGCGCGACGCAAAATTGCCGAATCGCTGGTTCACGGGAGGATCCTCAAGATCGAAGGCGGCGAATACCAGCTGTGCGACGGCCTGGAGGATACTTGCCGCTGCGGCGGCTGCCACAGGCACCGGTGCGGCAGAAGGTTCTAAAACTGATACCCTGAATTTTAAAGAATGCGGAGAGAGAACGAATGAGCACAGAATGCACCCACGAATGCTCTTCCTGCGGCGAGAGCTGCTCCGAGAGAACAGAATCCTTTGATTTCAGCGCGAAGGCCAACGAATTGTCCCATGTGAAGAAGGTCGTCGCCGTCGTCAGTGGCAAGGGCGGGGTTGGCAAGAGCCTGGTCACGTCGCTGCTGGCCGTGCTGGCCCGGCGCGCGGGCTATCGTACCGCGATCCTGGACGCGGACATCACCGGCCCTTCCATCCCGAAATCCTTCGGTTTGGCGCAGCGGGCGGAGGGCTGCGAGGCGGGGCTCCTCCCGGTCCGGACGAAGACCGGGATTGAGGTCATGTCGCTGAACCTTCTACTGGACAACGACACGGACCCGGTCGTCTGGCGTGGGCCGATCATCGCGGGCACCGTTAAACAGTTCTGGACGGAAGTGATCTGGGGCGACGTGGATTTTATGTTTGTCGACATGCCGCCGGGGACGGGCGACGTGCCGCTGACGGTGTTCCAGTCACTGCCGGTGGACGGCGTGGTGGTGGTCGCCTCGCCGCAGGAATTGGTGGGCATGATCGTCGAAAAGGCGGTTCGGATGGCGGACATGATGAAGATCCCCGTCCTTGGCCTCGTCGAAAACATGAGCTACATGTTCTGCCCAGACTGCGGAAAGCAGCTCAAGCCCTTTGGCGAGAGCCGCGCGGACGACATCGCGAAGCGGCATGGCATCCCATCCGTAGCGCGCCTACCGATCGACACGAAGCTCGCCGCCGCCTGCGACAAGGGCATGATCGAACTGTTTGACGGCAATTGGCTCGACGGAATGCTCAGCCACCTAGAAAAGGCGATGGATATCCCGAACTGAATCTGCCATCATCGAAAATCTGTTGGGGAGGATTGCAATGAAGATTATCGTTCCGGTCAATGAAGACAAGACGAGCGTCTGCCCGTCCTTTGGGCGCGCGCCGTTCTTCAGCATTACGGATACCGCAAACGGCAGGTCGGAGGTCGTCGAAAACACAGCCGCCACCAGTGAGGGTGGCGCGGGTATCCGCGCGGCGCAGGCTGTTCTGGACCTGAGGGCGGAGGCGCTCATCGCACCCCGGCTTGGTGAGAACGCGGCGAACGTGCTGAGGACCGCGGGCGTCAAGCTCTACGAGCCGAAGTTTGACGGCGTAGAAGCCAACGTGGGCGCGCTGCTGGCGGGCTCTCTAAAGCCGCTGACTGCCATCCACCCAGGCTTCCATCACGGGGGCAACCAATGAAGATCGCCATCCTCAGCGGCAAGGGCGGAACCGGCAAGACGTTGGTGGCCGTCAACCTTTCCGCGGTCGCGGGGCGCTGCACCTACCTGGATTGCGACGTGGAGGAGCCCAACGGGCATCTGTTTCTGAACCCGGAGAACCTGTCCCGTACGGAGGTATCGGTCTACAACCCGCTAATCGATCCGGATAAATGCCTGGGCTGCCGCGTCTGCGTCCAGTTTTGCCGCTTCGGCGCGCTGGCGTTTGTGAATGGAAAGCCGCTCTTGACGCAATCGGTCTGCCACGGCTGCGGAGGCTGCGCGTATTTGTGCCCCGCCAAGGCGATCACGGAAAAACCTCGAGGAATCGGCGTGATTGAGCGAGGCACACACGGCGAAATTGACGTGCGCACCGGCATCCTGAACCCCGGCGAAGTCAGCGGCGTTCCGATCATACGCGAGCTGCTGGCGATGCCGCACGCGGACGCTTCGACCGTCTTCGTCGATTGCCCGCCCGGCACCGCGTGTACGGCGATGGAATGCGTGCGCCAGGCCGACCTTTGCGTGCTGGTGGCGGAGCCCACTTTATATGGGGCCCACAACCTCGCAATGGCGGACGAACTGTGCGAAGCGTTCCAGAAGCCGCGGGTCGCGGTGCTGAACAAGTGCCTGGAGGGCGCTCACAACCCGTCGGAGGCGTACTGCGCAGCGCAGGCCATCCCCATTGTGGCGCGCATCCCGTTTGACGAGGCGCTGGGCAAGCTGAATTCCCTCGGCCTTATCGCAACGGGCCAGTTGCCCTGGGCCAAATCGCTGTTTACCGATCTCCACGACCGGCTCAGGAAGGAGGCCGCCCGATGAAACAGCTTCTCGTGCTCAGCGGCAAGGGCGGCACGGGAAAAACAACCGTCGCCAGCGCGCTGATCCGCCTTGCGGATGCGGTGCGGTTCGCCGACTGCGACGTCGACGCGCCCAATCTGTACCTGACGGTTTTCGTACCGCCGGAGAAATCGGAGGAAGATTATCATGGCCTTCCGAGGGCTGTGATCGATCCGGGCGAGTGCGACCACTGCGGTCTTTGCGCATCGCTGTGCCGGTTTCAGGCGATCATCCGCGAAGAAGACGGCCACTACAAAGTCGACTCCGCCGCCTGCGAGGGCTGCGCGCTGTGCGAAGTCGCCTGCGAATCGCGCGCGATCTCCATGCAGCAGGCGGTCACTGGCCGCCTGATGGGCTTTCGGGGTGGCGGCAAATTCTTCTCGTCCGCTCAGCTGCGCATGGGCAGCGGGAACTCCGGGAAGCTGGTCTCGGCGGTCAAAAAAAGGCTGAAAGGCGCCGGGGCGGTGGGCCAAGTCGCGGTCATCGACGGTTCACCCGGCATCGGTTGCCCGGTCATCGCCTCCGTGAGCGGCGTTGACCTGGTGCTGGTGGTGGCCGAGCCGACGCTCTCCGGCATCAGCGATCTGGAGCGCATCCTCAATACCGCCTTCCAACTCGGCGTTAAGTGCGCGGTCTGCGTCAACAAAGCGGACGTTAACGAAAAGATCGCCGACGGCATCGAAGAATTCTGCGCGAAGGTTGGACTTCCGTTTGTCGGCTGCATTCCATACGACGTGCGCGCCGTGGAGGCGGTGAACGCGGGCGCAGACGTCATCGGATATGGTGGCGAGGCGGCGGAAGCGATCAAAGCAATGTACCCTCGGATCACATCACTGCTTGAGGATTGCGAGGTGAAAGCGTGAACGTTCGCGTGCTCGTTGAGGACACCAGTCCTTCCAGCGAAACCCCAAGTGAACACGGCCTGAGCCTCTACATTGAAACGCGAAACCATAGACTGCTTTTCGATTTTGGGCAGAGCGGCCTGTTCCTTGAGAACGCCGAGAAGATGGGCGTGGACGTGGACGGGGTGGATCTGGCGATTCTGTCTCACGGGCATTACGACCACGGCGGCGGCATCGCCGCGTTTTTCCAGCGCAACAAGAGTGCTGAAGTTCTGGTTCAGGAGCGCGCCTTCGAGCCGCATTTCTCGATCCGCGCTGGGGGACAGATCGCGGACATCGGGCTGGATCCTGCGCTCGAGCGAAATCCGCGGGTAAGGAAGATGCGCGGTGCTCAGGCGCTGGACGATGAGCTGACGGTCTTCTCCGGGGTTCAAGGGGGAATCCTCTGGCCGCCTGCCAACCGGACGCTCCTCATGGAGGCACCGGGCGGCCATGCGCCCGATGACTTTCGCCACGAGCAGAACCTGATCGTCACCGAGGACGGCGAAGACGTGCTGTTCACCGGTTGCGCCCACAACGGGATCGTGAACATCCTTGAAGCGGCCTGTGCATTGCGCGGCAGGCCGCCCCGCGCGGTGGTCGGCGGGTTTCACCTGGTCTTGAAGGAAGACCCCGACGGCGGGGATGCCGCGTTCGCCGCGCAGGTAGCGGAGGCGCTCGGGGCGTATGGCACCGACTATTATACGGGTCACTGCACCGGGGAGGGCGGCGTCCAATTGCTCAGGACGATGATTGGCCCCCGCGTCCATTGTTTGTCAACCGGACTGGTGTTCAACCCATAATTGGTTTAGGAGGAAATGTTATGAAAATTGCGGTACCCAGTAGCGGGAAGAGGATTTGCGAGCACTTCGGACACTGCGAGAACTTCAACCTTTTCGAGGCAAAGGATGGCGTCATCCTCTCGGAACAGTCCGTTCCGAACCCGGGCCACAGGCCGGGCTTTCTGCCGAACTTCCTGGCCGACATGGGCGTGACGGTGGTGGTGGCGGGCGGCATGGGCGGCGGCGCGGTCACGATCTTCGAGGAGCGCGGTGTCCAAGTGGTCGCCGGTGCGTCCGGCGACGCGCGGAGCGCCGTGGAGCGGTTCTTGAAGGGCGAACTGAAGTCTTCGGGTGAAATCTGCCACGAGCACGCCATGGGAGAACACGGCGAAAACTGCTAAAGAGATGAAGGGGACGGCCATGGGTGTAGGACTGTTTACGGATCAAGTGCTTGATCACTTTACCAATCCGCGCAATGTCGGAGCGCTTGAGCATCCGGATGCCGTTGGGACAGTAGGCGACCCTGTTTGCGGAGATTTCCTGGAATTGCATCTTGAGGTCCGCAATAACGTCATCACCGACGTGCGCTTCAAGGTGCGTGGATGCGTGGCGGCCATCGCTACCAGCAGTATGACGACGGTCCTGATCAAGGGGAAGACGCTTGAAGAAGCGGTGCTCGTGACGAATCGGACCATCTCCGATGCGTTGGGTGGACTTCCAGAACATAAGATGCATTGCTCTATTCTGGGCGCAACGGCTATACGCAATGCCATTGCCGATTACCGTTCAAAGTGTGAAAGGGGTCAGAGTATGACGACGGAAGCTGCGAAAAAGACCTGCTTGCAGCCGGTGCCCAAGGTTCTGGTTTCCTGCCGCGACCGGGAGGGACGCGACAACGCGCTGGCGGTCGCCTACTGCTGCAATTGCAGCTATGATCCGCCAATGGTGATGGTGGGAATCGTGCCCAGCCGGCACTCGTACAATATCGTGAAGGAGACCGGCTGCTTTGTGGTGAATCTGGTGCCCAAGGCGTACGCTGAAACCTTCTTCGAACTGGGCAAGCGCAGCGGGCGGGATGAGGACAAATTCGCAAATCTCCATGTGAAGACGGAGAACGGTGTCAAAGTTAATGCACCGCTCCTATCCGATTGCCCGGTGAACATTGAGTGTACCGTGGTGGATTCCATCCTGACCGGTTCTCATGAGATGTTCGTTGGGCGCGTGGAGTACGTGCACGCGGACCCATCGTTGGTTCAGGAGGACGGCACAATTGACTTTTCAAAGCTGAATCTACTATAATTTCCCTGTAGGAACAAAAAGGCGCGTCCGACCTGTTTCTCCCGATGAAGCCCAACGAAAATTGGACGAAGAGAGGTGGTCTGGTATGAGGAAGTTCGTTTGTTCTGTCTGCAGCTACGTCTACGACGAGGCCGCGGGCGCTCCGGAAACCGGCGTTGCGCCGGGTACGAAATGGGAGGACCTGCCCGACAATTGGGTCTGTCCCGTCTGCGGCGCGACGAAGGAGGAATTTCGGCCGCAGGCAGCCGACGTCAAGCCGGTGGTGAAAGCGGTGGCGCGCACTGAACACCACAGCGGGGATCTCCGCGAACTGACGGCCATCGAGAAGAGTGCGCTCTGCTCGAACCTCGCGCGCGGCTGCGAGAAGCAGTACAAGCCGGTGGAGGCCCGCCTGTTCGTGGAGTTGGCGGAGTACTTCAAGGCGGCCGCCGTACCGGCGGAAGGCGCGGATTTTTCGAAGCTGGCAGAGTTGATCGAAAAGGATCTGGACGAGGGCATCCCGGGGGCCAACGCGGTTTCGTCGGAGGCCAAGGACCGCGGCGCGCTCCGGGCGCTGGTGTGGAATGAGAAGGTGACCCGCATCCTGAAGTCGCTGCTCGCCCGCTATGGCGGCGTGAACGCCTTGCCGGACGACGCGGGCGTGTTTGTCTGCACGATCTGCGGCTTTGTGTACGTCGGGGAGAACCCGCCGGAGCTTTGCCCGGTCTGCAAGGTGCCCGGCTGGAAATTCGAGAAAGTGGAAGGGAGGTAGGCATTATGGTCGCCGTTAGAAACATCAGGCTCTGCACCAAGGATTGCCTTTGCCTGTACGTCTGCCCCACCGGGGCGACGGATACCGAGAACAGCGTCATTGACATAGCAAAATGCACCGGCTGCGGTGTGTGCGCGGCCGCCTGCCCGTCCGGCGCGATCTCGATGGTGCCCCAGGAATACCCGCCGCAGCAGCCGAAGGCCGAACCGGTCACACTGGCGCTGCGCGCGCTCCTTCGCAGCAAGGCCCGGCAGGAGGCCATTGCCGCCGCCCTGCCCGGAAAACTCGCCGCGGCGGTGGAGAAGTCCAGCCGCATCATGGCGGAGGACCTGATCCGGGAATCCGGCTACATGCTGCCGCAGAGCGCCAACGCGCATGAATTCCTGACCTCGCTGCTCGCCTCGCCCCAGCCGGAAGGTTTCCCGGACTATGCCGTCAGGATGCTGTTGGACAAGATCGAACCAAACGAGAAAACGGAGGAAAAACCGATGGAGAAATGGAAATGCTCGGTATGCGGATACGTCCATGAAGGCCCCATGCCCGACGACTTCACCTGCCCCCGTTGCAGGCAGCCTCGCAGCGCCTTTGTAAAGCTCGAGGAGAAGCCCGCTGCCGCGAACAATTACGCCGGCACCAAGACCGAGAAGAACCTGGCGGATGCCTTCGCCGGAGAGAGCCAGGCCCGCAACAAGTACACTTATTTCGCTGAGGTCGCAAAGCGCGAGGGCTTCGAGCAGCTGGCGGAGATCTTCCTCAAGACCGCGGGCAACGAGAAGGAGCACGCGCAGATCTGGTTCGAGGAGCTGGGTCACCTGGGAAAAACCGCCGAAAACCTTCTGGCCGCGGCCGAGGGCGAGCACTATGAGTGGACTGACATGTATGAGCGGTTCGCGAAGGATGCCGAGGCGGAGGGCTTCCCCGAGCTTGCTCAACGCTTCCGCCGTGTGGCGGCCATCGAGAAGTCCCACGAGGAACGGTACCGCGCGCTGCTCAAGAATGTGGAGATGCAGCGGGTGTTCGAGAAGGGCGAAGAGGCCATGTGGGAGTGCCGCGTCTGTGGCCATCTTATAATGGGTAAAAAGGCCCCGGCAATCTGCCCGGTCTGCAAGCACGGCCAGAGTTTCTTCGAGGTCCGGAAAGAAAACTACTAGTGGTTCTACCTGGTATATAAAATCCGGTAGTGGTAATATTTTGAGCAAAAAATAGCGGCATCTTCCAAAGAAAATGGAAGATGCCGCTATTCTGTCTTTTCCAGTTCGCCGATAATGTTGTACACAATCCTTACCGTCTGATGCTTCTTGCCTTCGATCCGTTCGAGCGGCCCCACGACGATCCTGTTGATAAAGGTCGCCGAAAGCTCGTGGGTGAGTTCCGAAATGTCGGTGAACCGCCTGACGAGGGCGAGGAACCTGTCTGCGCTTTCCGCTTTCTTCTTCTGGCTGTCGATCTCTGTTTTCAACTTGGTCGACCGTTCGTTGAGGGCCTTTTGCTCCGTTTCAAACTCCGAGAGCATTTTGGCGAACCGTTCGGCGGGCAGCAACCCTCGTATCTTGTCCTCGTACATTCCGCTGATGATTCTGTCAATCTCGGAGATTCGAGCGGTCGCCTTGGCGTACTCGGCTTGAGCTTCCCGAAACGCGCTCTCTTCGGACTTTTGAATCTGGCGTTCCACCATTGCCACGAATTCAGGCTCATGTTCCTTGGCGAAAGCTGTCACGCTCCGGATATCGTCCAGCACCAGTTTCTCCAACGCAACCCTCGTAATGCGGTGGGAAGTGCATGTGAGCTTATTCTTGTATCGGCTGCAATTATAGTATTCGTTGGTCGCCTTGATTGAGACCGCTCGCGTGACATGGAGCTTTGAGCCGCAGTCGCTACAGTAGATCAGCCCGTTGAGGGGAGCCATCTCGCCCAGCCTGTTTGGACGGCGTTTGCCGTTCTCACGAATGCGCTCCGCTGTCTTCCAGGTTTCCTCGTCAACGATGGGTGCTTGCGTGTTCTTCGTGATGATCCATTCGTCTTCCGGTTTGTGTATGACTCGCTTGTCCTTGTAGGAGCGCGTGGTCATCTTCATGCTGACCGTATGCCCAAGATAATCATGCCGGCTGAGTATATCGCCAATTGCCGTGTGGTCCCAGAGATGCGGGAACTGCGTCGTGCTGAAGCCGCCGTTAGGGTTCAAGCCGAGTTCCGCCTTGCGGACGCAGGGGGGCGCAACGCCGCGCTCGTTGAGAACCCGGGCAATTCCGAAACGTGAGTTGCCGCCGATGTAGAGGGAAAATATCTCCCTGACCACCTCGGCGCACGGTTCGTCGATGATCCAGCGCTTCTTGTTGTCGGGATCCCTCATATACCCAAACGGAGGATAGCCCGACAGGTGCTCACCCGCCAACGCCCTTGACTTCATCACCGCCCGAATCTTCTTTGATGTGTCTTTCGCGTACCATTCGTTGATGATGTTGCGGAATGGCGTGAAATCATTGTCGACGCGCTCGCTATCGACGCCGTCGTTGATTGCGATGAAGCGAACGCCGGCATCGGGCAGAACGACCTCTGTGTAATAGCCGACTTTCAGGTAGTCGCGCCCAAAGCGGCTCATATCCTTGACGATAAGCGTCGCGACGTTGCCATCGTCCACTTCGGCGAGCATTGCTTGAAAGCCCGGACGGTTGAAAGTTGTGCCGCTGATGCCATCGTCCACAAAAAACTTCGTGTTGAGGAAGCCGTGATCGGTAGCGTACCGCGCGAGCATTGTCTTTTGGTTAGCGATGCTATTACTGTCGCCTTGCATCGCGTCATCGCGAGAAAGGCGACAATACGTTTCTTATCCGGAACAACACCTGCTCCATTAGCCTTGTTCCTTTTTTCAAATGTGCGCAAAATATTTAACCTTACGGTGAGAATCCCCCTATCCAATACCTCCAGAAAATGAGGACGATCTTTCGATCATCCTCTCGTTGAGTGTTGGATTTATGGGCCCAAGCGTGTTTGGGCAGCATCAAAACGATGAGTCGAATGTGTCATGCGGCAAGGTTCAGCCTCACTGCGCGACGATTCGGAGTGCATGTTTACCCAGCATAGTCTTCCACTGATCGATTTGTGATGTCGGAACGGTCAAAAATGTATGCGGGTTATCCCATGTATACCCCAATGCATCATCTCCCAATGCTGGCACGGAAGAGCAGTTGACGAATATTTCCAGATCATCTCCTGCTTGCCAATGGCCGCACCGATATAGACAGCGCCAGCCCAGCGATGTTACGCCTTTTCCGATCGTGATTCTCCTCAGGGCGGAAGCGTAGGCAAAGGCATAGTCGCTGATCCGGGTAACATCATCGCCGACGATGATCTGTTCAATCTGCGCCAGATCGGCAGCCCAGGGTGCGTTCGTTTGCGTGGCTTCTTCCGCGTTCTCGTGATTTGGCTGGTATGCGATCATGGCTGCGTCACTGTGAATCATAAGCGTATGGGTCGATGCGTCATACTGCCAGCCCTCAATCGAATCCATGGGCTCTACGTTGCTTTGCGGTCTCTCAGGATCATCGAGGGTGAAATCCTTATACTCCAGATTCGGATAGATGGCCGCAAGAGCGCTGTAATCCACGATCAGGTTATCTTTCAACTCCGCAGAAGTAAGGCCGGGAAGCGTTGCCAGCGGCGACACATCCTTGATTGCATTGCAGTTCAGCCCCACATACTGAAGTTTGGGGAGCCCCGTCAGGCCGCTGATATCCACAATGCCTACGCCCTTGGCGTCCAGCGCTTCCAGATTCACAAGCCCCGAAAGCGCGTCCAGGTTGCCCACAGAACCGTTCCAACCCAGGCTCAACTCTTTAAGGTTTGTCAGGCGGTTGATTGGCTTGAGGCGGGAAATGTTGCATTTCCAGCAGTTCAGTTTCTCCAGTTTTGCCAGACCCGAAATAGGCCACAGATCAGCCAACTGCATGTTACCGGAAAGGTTGAGCTCCGTTAACCCGGTGAACGCTTCGAGTCCTTGCAGGATTGCGATGGAGCTCTCGCTGTTCTCGCCTTGGGATAGATCGAGCAGCGTGATTGCAGCCGCCTCTTCTGGGGTGATGTCCCCATCCGGCTTATTCATAGCCTTTCGGACACGCTCTTCCAGCAGTTCGTCGGAGAAACGGACAACGCCGGGCTCGGGAAGGATAAAATCGCATTTGCCGAGGTTGGGGTACAGTGCCGTCAGGGGGCTGTAATCCTTTACCGGCGTACCTTCCAGCTTGAGGCCAAATAGCTTCGTCATGTTCTGAAGCGCAGTCAGATCGGAAACGTCGGTGTAGCAAAGGGTCAGCGCTTCGAGATTCGTAAGCCCGGCAAGCGGTGCAAGATCGGCAATGGTGGAGCCGGTGAGGTCCAACCACTTGAGATGGGTAAGCGCCGCCAGCGCAGAATAGTCGCTCGCCTTGCTGTTGCGAAGCGTCAGGCCTTCCAGACCCGTGAGGGTTGAAAGCGCGCTCAGGTCGGTCGCTGCGATGCTGTTGAGCGTCAACTGTTTTAATCCCGTGCAGTAGCGAAGAGCCGACAGGTCGAAGATGTCCTCGCCTGCGGGGCGGTCGTCAAAGCGCTCGAAAGACAGCTCCGCGATCTGTGCCGCCTGTTTGTCGTACACGTTCCCATCGTATATGTGGATGCTGTTGCGGATGATCGATTCCAGCACCGGGTCGCTAAAGGCGACCGCCGTTACGGGATGATCTGGATCGAAATCCATTCCCGCCAAGTTGGGGATAATGGCCGAAAGCGGTGAAAAATCACCGATCATACATTCCTTCAGGTTTAACGTCGTCAGCCCGGTGAGCCCGGCGAGCGGAGACACGTCCGTCACAGGGGTGCTGACTAGCCAAAGGCCGGTGAGTTCCGTCAACCCGGAAAGCGGGGTGAGGTCGGCGATGGTGGAGTAATCCAGTTGAAGGCATTTCAAACGCGTCAGATGCGAAAGCGGCGTGTAATCCTTCGCTTGGCAATTGAACAGGGCCAAGGATTCCAGATTTGTAAGCCCGGCCAGCGGTGCAATGTCGGCCACAGGGTTGCCGCCCAGCCGCAGGTCGACGAGCTTCGTAAGCCCCGCCAGCGGGGTAATATCGGTGATCTGGTTAAAGAGCAATTCTAGTCCCGTGAGGTTCAGGCAGTATTTCACCACTTCGACGCTCTTCACCCGCGACCCTTCGGGTGGGTTTTGCTCGTAATCAAACCCGGTTCCCAAATAGGTAAGGCCAGCCAGCTCCTCCTCGTACACGTCGCCCTCCGGCTTGTTGAGCGCTTGACGGATAGCGGCTTCCAGCACCGAGTCGTCGAAGGCGATCGCTTCGCCCACCGGTGCGGGTGTCGGCTTGACAAGTTCAAAGTCCTTTTCTTTGAGCTTGCCATATATCTTTTCGATCGGCGAATAATCCTTGATAGCACACTCTGCAAGGTACAGCGTGCGCAGCGACTTCAGTTTCGCAAGGGGCGCAACATCCGTTACGGCCGTACATTTCAAACCAAGGGTTTTCAGCTTGGTGAGCTTCGCCAGCGGCGTCAGGTCGGAAATGGCGGAAAAATCGAGAAATAGCGTCTTGAGCTTTTTCAGATTCGCAAGGGGGCTATAGTCCTGCGCCTGGCAGCTGAACAGCGTCAGATTTTCCAGCGCCGTAAGGTTTCCGAGGGGCGTGATATCAGCAATCGGGCTCCCACCCAGCTCCAGCGTTTTTATTTTTGTGAGTCCGCTAAGCGGCGTAATATCGGAAATGTCTTGGAAGTTCAGTTGAAGGGACTGCAGTTTCACGCAGTGAGCCAGCACGGCGATGCTGTGCACCTGCGTGGCTGGGTCGGGGTTTTGCTCATAGTTACGCCCGATCCCCAGGCTCTTAACCTTTGCAAGGTCTTTATCGGTCACATCGCCCTCGGGAATGCCAACCGCGTCTCGCAATGCCGCTTCCAGCACGGGATCGTCGAAGGCCACGACCTGCCCACCCTTCGCCATCCCTGCGGACGGGAACAACAACAGAGCGGCAATCAGAAGAACGGCCATTTTCTTCATTGCTAATCCCTCCAATTCATTCCCTTTTTAGATTGCCATAAGTATATCATAACGCCCAAAAAATACAAGATCCCCCGTTCCTGTGGCGGCATTATTACGCGCCCGGAGCTTCGCCTGCTCCTCCTGGCAAGCGTTCAGCATCCGGGAAAGCCTTTTTGCGGATAGCTCGCCGCTGACCTTGGACTCGAACAGGCCGTTGATGATTCGATCAATCCCTTCCAGCCGATTTTGGATGGCACCCCGCTCCCTTTTGCTGCGGCGCGGGACGTCCCGGTTGCCAGCACTGCTTTTACGCTGAACCGTGCGGATGAGTTCCGCTTCATGGCCTTTTGCCATCGATGTGACTGTCCGCAGATTGCCGGGAACCGCAGCCTCCACAGCGCCCCGCCGGATGTAATGCGGCAAACAAAGAAAACGTACCGTTGGTGTTTTTAGACGCGATGAAAAATGAAAATGCAGCCGTTCTCGCAATCCGGGCAAAACAGAAACCCGTTCAACGGACCCTTGTCGTGCGTAGCGGCTGGTCGGCGCCCGCCCTGCTGTTCCCGTATCCGATGCGCGATCCGCCCTGTATCTTCATCGACGATGGGTTCCCGCGTGTTGCGCGTGATGATCGAGTCCTCTTTGGGAATGGCGGACGCCTCAATCGCGCCCGCCACCAGTTGGAGCGCGTCATAGGTGTGCCCGCTTGCGCTTTATATCGATGATGTCGCCAACCATGTTGGGCCGCCGCTCACCCACAATTTGGGCCGGATATTGATGGACGATATTATATCCCTTATAGGATACCCCGTCATGAAGGTTCTGGCATTGATGAAAAATTGCTTGACAAATTCGCCCACCCGTGGCATAGTACATAATCATCCGACGATTAGGAAAGGAACCGCAGACGATGGACGACCCCGCTGGCGACGCCGGCCCAAGTAGCTTGAGCACCATATTCCAGGTATAGCCTCGCATGGCGCGGAGGCTATGCCTTTTTGTGTGCATCCGAACGAATTGAAGGAGAGAGCATTTTGACATCCATCCCCCAACAGCTGCTGATCCAGATTCTGCTGATCGCGGTCAACGCATTTTTTGCCGCAACCGAGATCGCGGTGATCTCGCTAAAACCCGCCAAGGTGCGCCGCCTGGCCGAGGAGGGCGACAAGACCGCCCAGCGCCTGCTCGACATGGTGGAGCAACCCTCGGGCTTTCTGTCGACGATCCAGATCGGCATTACGCTGTCGGGCTACCTGGGCAGCGCGTTCGCGGCGGACAGCTTCGCGGGGCCGTTGGTCAAGTGGATCTACGAGGGGCTTCAGTTCCAGTTCCTGTCGCGGGGCCTGCTCAACATGCTGGCGATCATCCTGATTACCATCGCGCTGGCCTACTTCACGCTGGTGTTTGGCGAGCTGGTGCCCAAGCGCATCGCGATGCAGCGACCCTATCAGGTGGCGCGGTTCTCGTGCTCGGTGGTGACCGCGATCGCCAAGGCCACGCGCCCGGTGGTGATGTTCCTGTCGATGTCGACCAACACGGTGCTCAGGCTGCTGCGCATGAAGACCGAAACCGAGGAGGAGACGGTCACCGAGGACGAGATCCGCATGATGGTGGAGCTCGGCGAGGAGAAGGGCTCGATCGACGCGGACGAGATGGAGTGGATTCAAAACGTTTTCGACTTCGGCGACATCTCGGTGCGCGAGGCCATGACGCATCAGCCCGACGTGGAGCTGATCGACCTGAGTGACGACACAGCCGATATCCTGCGCGTGATCCGGGAAACCGGCCTGTCGCGCTACCCGGTTTATGATGAGGATCCGAGCGACATCGTGGGCGTGCTGAACGCGCGCGACTACCTGATGAACCTGGCGGAAGACCAGCCGCGCGCGCTCACCGATATCCTGCGTCCGGCGTACTTCGTGCCGGAGACCATTCACGCCAACAAGCTGTTCAAGGACATGCAGAAGAAGAAGGTCCATCTGGCGATCGTGGTGGACGAGTACGGCGAGCCGAGCGGCGTAATCACGATCGAGGACCTGCTCGAGGAGATCGTGGGCAACATCTACGACGAGTTCGACCCGGCGGAGCCGGCGCAGATCGAGCAGTTGGAGGAAAACCTGTGGCGGGTATCGGGCGGCGTGGACATCGAGACGCTTTCGGAGGCGCTCGACATGGAGCTGCCCGAGGACGAGGGCTACGACACGGTGGGCGGCATGGTGTACTCAAGGCTGCACACGATTCCAAAGGACGGCGCGGTGCTGGACGTGCAGGTGCACGGGTTAAACGTGCACGTGGTGCGCGTCGAGGACCGCCGCATCGAAGAAGCCCTGGTCAGCAAGCTGCCCCCGGTAACGGAAAGCGACGTAACCTAGGTAACCGGCGATCAAATCCCACGCGCGGTGGCGGCTGCCTTTGCGCCATCTTGCGCCTCAAAAATCCTCGACGTAGCGCCGCTACGCCTTCAGATTTTGCAAGCGCAATCTGACGCAAATTCAGCGCGCCACCGCACGCGTGCTTTAATCAGCGCTTACCCAGGTAACCGGCGAAGGGGTTCCAGGGGTTTTGGCCCTTGAACCCCTTCGCCGCTCACGCGGACTTTTGCGTTACGCCCCTTCGTCCTCCAATTCCTCCAGCACCGTATACCACCAACCGCCCGCGTATTGGTAACCTTCCAGACCTGGCGGGGGATCGAGCGCGAACGCGCCGGGCAGGGCGTAGCACACCGAAACCGGCGCGCCGTCCATCGCGCGCAGACCGATCGCGCAGACGCCCTGCGTGCCCTCGTCGCAGGGTAGCGGCGCTTCCACAAACACAAAGTCCTCAAGTTCGAACGGCGTGATCGGGCTGGACGTGAAGAACAGCACGCGCAGCGAGGCGATCGACTCGGGCCAATCAACCCGCTCGTCGAGCAAAAGCAACTCGGCCGCGGTCTGCTCGGGCGGCGCTGCCTCCTCGACCGGCGCCTGCGGGACGATCACTTCCTCCTCGGCGGCTACCTCCGGCTCGACCGGCGCTTCCTCAACGATCACTTCCTCCTCGGCGGCTGCTTCCCCCTCAACCGGCGCTTCCTCGACGATCACCTCTTCCACGACCGGCGCCGCCGGCGCCCTCTTGCGCAGGGGCTCAAACACGGGCAGGGTTTCCTCTTCCTCACAGGCCGTGTCCCCCTGCCCTTGCGGCGGCGCGGCCCTTGCGCTCTTCTGGAACGGCGCGAGGGCCGCCTGGTTGACCCGCGCCCAGTTGACCTCGCGGGAGCCGTTGACCATGCCGGTCATCATGAGCTCCGGTGCGTCCGCGCCGGTTCGCACCAGCGCCACCAGCGTATAGTCGCCTAAGTCCATCCCGTTCAGGTTGCGCGGGTCGAACGTCGCCGTCATGCCCGACTGGCCCCGGCTGTCCATGCCCAGCACGCCCAGCGGATATACGGTGACGCGCTCGCCCGCGCACGCCATCAGCAAGGCGTTCAAGGTGTCGCCCGAATCCGCGCCCGAAACGGTGAAGCGCATCGTGCCCGTCAGCGTGCGGCGCTCCAGCCGCACGTGGCCGCTCATCCCCCTGGACGGCGTCACCGGCCGCAGCACGATCAGCGCGCGCCGATAATCGTTTCTGATCATATCAATCCCCTCCCGTCGAGCAAGCCTATGCGCAAGAGCAATCGCTTACGACTGCGGTCGCAGGCGATTCAGGCCGCCCCAGAATATTGGCGCTTCGATGGGGCGGATTCCATGCGCGACGGAGGCGACGCGCGCGGCATTGCGCATCAGGCAACGGACTCAGTCACAGAGGCGGTCAACGCCCTTCCCCTAAAGAGGCAAAAAGCGCGTTGATTGGTATTGACGTTGCAGCTCGCCGTGTTGACTGATGATTGCCTGTTTGTGTATAATGTGTGAGAAGTGAGCGAACGGGCTCCCGCCTGGGTTGCTTTCTTTGGAAAATCGTACAATAAAGCGCCCATACCCGACGCATATTGTTTAAAGGAAAGTGTGTTCTATGTGTAAGGCGGGAACGAACCGGATAAGGCGTTTCGCAAACGTACTGTTAAACGTGCTGTTGGTTGTCGCCATTCTGCTGCCGACAATCCTGCAGTTGGGCACCTACACGCTGTCCGAACAGGATATCGCCGGCGCCGTAGCCGAGGCCATCGCCGCGCAAGACGATGTCAAAATTGAGCGCATCGGCGAGCTCACATCACTGCGCACCCAGTTCTCGATCATCGCAACATACGATGTGGCTCTTCATGATCTGGGGAATCGGATCTATGTCGCGGTTCTGCAAAAAGGACAGCTGTTTTCAAAATACAATCTGCAATATGTGACGAGCACGTCGAATGTCGACAGCGTACTCGTCACGGGCGACGATTACTATCGGATCAATTCGTATAGGGTGCGCCGTGACAAAATAGCGCCTGAAGGCGGACGCTGGGATTTCATATCGATTCTGGGCGCAATCGTATGGTTCGTCTATGTCGTGACGCTCTGCGCCGTGGGACTGAGAAATCGGAAATTGAGGAAAAGCGGGGAAGGGAACCCGTCCGGCTTCCCTTCCCCGCTCGCCTGATGCGCAGATCGGCGATTCAGGCGAGCACGCGCTTCAAAAATTCCCGGGTGCGCGGCTGCGCGGGGGCGGTGAATATCTTGCCCGGCGGGCCCTGCTCCACGATGACGCCGCCGTCCATGAACACCACGCGGTCGGCCACGCCCTGGGCAAACGCCATTTCGTGGGTCACCACCAGCATCGTAAGCCCGCTCTGGGCCAGGTCCTTCATGACGGAGAGCACCTCGCCCACCATCTCGGGGTCGAGCGCCGAGGTAGGCTCGTCGAACAGCAGCACCTCGGGGTCCATCGACAGCGCGCGCGCGATCGCCACGCGCTGCTTCTGCCCGCCCGAGATCTGATGCGGCCGGGCGTCCACATAAACCTCCATGCCGACGGAGGCCAGGTGCTTGCGCGCGTTTTTCTCGCTCTCGGCGCGGCCGCGCTTTAGCACCTTCATCTGCCCCACCACGCAGTTTTCGAGCACGGTCATGTTGCCGAACAGGTTGAACTGCTGGAACACCATGCCCACCTTGGCGTGGTAGGCGGAAAGCGCGAACGAGCGCGCGCGGATGTCGCTGCCCCGATAGAGGATTTCTCCGCCGCTGGGCGTCTCGAGCAGGTTGATGCAGCGCAACAGCGTGGACTTGCCCGAACCCGACGCGCCGATGATGCAGATGACCTCGCCCTTGTGCGCCTCGAAGTCGATGTCCGACAGCACCTCGTTGTCGCCGAACGCCTTGCGCAGATGGCGCACCTCAAGCACCCGTTCCACTTGCGTTCCCCCTCTCCATCACGATCACCGATCGGCTGTCCGACTGGGAGCCGTGCACGCGGTAGGTGTCGGGCCCGTCCATCTTCTTTTCAAGCAGGCGCAAGAGGCGCGTGACGGTCAGCGTCATTACGAGGTAGATCACGCCCGCGATAAAGAACGCCTCGAAGAAGCGGAAGTAGGTGCCCGAGGCCGACTTGGTCTGGAAGAACAGCTCGCTGACCGAGATCACGTTGAGCACCGACGAGTCCTTGATGTTGACCACGAACTCGTTGCCGATCGAGGGCATGATGTTGCGCACCGCCTGCGGCAATACGACGCTCGTCATCGTCTGCCAGTGGCTCATGCCGATCGAGCGCGCGGCCTCGGTCTGCCCCGCGTCCACCGAGATGATGCCGCCGCGGACGATCTCGGCCATGTAGGCCGCGGTATTGATCGACACGATCAGGATGCCCGCCGGCAGGTAGGGCATGTTCAGCCCCAGATACTGCATCGCGCCGTAGTAGATTACCATGGCCTGCACCATCATGGGTGTGCCGCGAAACACCTCGATGTATATGCCGAGCAGCGCCTTGAGCAGCCGGAGCGCGGCGCGCGGCAGCAGCCCCGCGCCGGGCGAGGGCTGCATATCGCGCGCGATCGCCACGATCAGCCCCAGCGCAAACCCCAGCACCGTACCCGTCAGCGCCACTGTCAGCGTGACGCCCGCTCCCTGCAAGAACAAGAGGCCGTACTTCTCGAGCAGCAGCCACACCCAGCCAAAAAACGTCGTGGGCATCCGATCAACTCCCGCATGAGGGGCGCTTGACGCGCCCAATTTTTCTCGTCGGAGCACGGGGAGGCTCCCCGGGTGGGTCCGGGAGGGCTGCGGCCCTCCCGGGGACGCGCCCGCCGGCGTGTACGAAGGGCGTGAATGCGATGCCGACAGAGGAAGGGCCGCAGCCCGACCGAACCGGAATCAATCAGCGCTTACCCCGGTAACCGCCGATCAAATCCCACGCGCGGTGGCGGCTGCCTTTGCGCCATCTTGCGCCTCAAAAATCCTCGACGTAGCGCCGCTACGCCTTCAGATTTTGCAAGCGCAATCTGACGCAAATTCAGCGCGCCACAGCACGCGTGCTTTAATCAGCGCTTACCTAGGCCAGCGGACTCGCCGCGGCGGCGTCCATCATGATCTGCTGGCGCTCTTCCTCGGTGATGCCTTTAAGCGCGCGGTTGACTTCCTCGGTCAGCGCGCTGCCCTTGGCGATGCCCACGGCGATCGAGCGCTCATCCTCCGAAGCCGCGAAGCCGCTGCCCTCGTCAAAGCTTACGAACCCCAACTCGGGGTTGGCTGCGACCGCCGCCAGCGCGCCCGGGCGCTCGGATACGTAGCCGTCTATCCCGCCGGCCTTGAGCGCCACGATCATGGCCGGGAAGCTCTCCATCGCGATCATCTTGTTAACGCCTTCGATCTGGTCGATCACCGTGTAGTGTACGGTATTCTGCTGGCCGGTGATCCGCGCGCCCGAGAAGCCGGTCAGCGCGGTGGCCGCGGCGACGGCGCTGTCCTTACGCACCACGATCACCAAGTCGCTCAGGTAGTACCGGTCGGAAAAGTCGATCGTGGCCTTGCGCTCCTCGGTGGGGCTCATGCCCGCGACGATCAGGTCGATCTTACCCGAGGTCAGCGCCGGCACCAGCCCGTCCCAGACCGTCTTGACGATCTCGAGCTCCCGGCCCAGGGCCTCGGCGATTTTTTTCGCGATACGCACGTCGTAGCCGTCGGCGTAGCCGCCGCCCTCGAGCGGCACCGCCTGCTCGGACGGATCGGACTGCGTCCAGTTGAACGGGGTGTAGTCGCACTCCATGCCCACGCGCAGTTTTTCCGCGGCCAGCGCGGATGACGAGAACAGCAGCAGGACGAGCAGCAGGATCGACACGAACTTCTTCACGGGAAACCCTCCTTAAATTCGAAGTGAGTGACCAAAAACGGCCGAAGCGTTCGCTTCGACCGTCTATGCCCAACTGAGGCCGGTCAACCGATAGCGCCCCACATCATGATAAGATGTGAAAGTTAGCCGGATGTTCTCCGTCTACCCAGCGCATGGCCGCTCAAGCCCAGCCCGCGCTTCGGCAAAATCCCCTTTCACGCACCGTCCGCGCCGCTTGAGCGGCTCGGGCACCCTACTCATGAACTTCGCGCCTCTATCTCGATTCGGTTTTCAACGGTCGAATTATAACCCCGCTCTCCACAAATGGCAAGCTCATTCGCGCGGAAATTGCGTTAAAATGCAAGATTTCGGATCGGCCCATGCAGTTTTGCCGCATGCCGGCGCGCCCGCAAAAATTAGCACGATCATGCTCGACAAACGACCTTTGCTCCCTCTATAATGAAATACTTGTATTCCGTCTTGGAGGGTTACCATGCAATTTATCGCCAAGGGTGCGTTCGGCCTCGAGGGGCTCATCAAGCAGGATCTCACACGCCTGGGCGCGCTCGGCGTCACGCCGCTGCCCACCGGCGGGGTGCTGTTCGAGGGCGACCTCGCGCTTGCCCTTCGCGCCAACCTGTGGCTGCGCACCGCCGACCGGGTGCTGCTGCAAATGGGCAGGTTCCCGGCGCGCACGTTCGACGAGCTGTTCGAGGGCATACGCGCGCTTAACTGGGAGGACGTGTTGCCGGACGACGCGCAGTTGCCGGTCAAGGCGCATTGCGCGCGGTCGCAGCTGATGAGCCCGTCCGACTGCCAGTCGATCGCCAAGAAGGCGGTGGCGCGGCGCATGCAGGAAAGGCGCGGGCTGAATTGGCTCGGCGAGTCGGGCGCGCCGCACGAGATCGACATCGGCATCCTCAAGGACGAGGTGACCGTGGGGCTCAACATGTCGGGCGCGGCGCTTTCCCGGCGCGGCTACCGCACCTTAAACGGCGAAGCGCCGCTGCGCGAGACGCTGGCCGCGGCCGTGGCGCTGTGGTCGCCCTGGCGGCCGAACACTTTGCTGCACGACCCCTGCTGCGGCACGGGCACGCTGCTGATCGAGGCGGCGTTCATCGCGCTCGACCGCGCGCCGGGGCTCATGCGCTCATTCGACTGCGAAGCCTGGCCCGCGATGGACGCGCACGCGGTCCAAACGGCGCGCGGCGAGGCGGCCGAGCGGTTTGCGGAAGGCGCGAAGCGCCCGCTCCGTCTGTCGGGCAGCGACATCGACGCGCAGGCGCTCGAGCTTGCGCGGCGGCACCTGGTTCAGGCCGGACTGGCCGGGCGGGTTTCGCTCGAAAAGAAGGACGTACGCGATTTGCGCCTGCCGCCCGGCGGCGGCGCGGTGCTGACCAACCCGCCCTACGGCGAGCGGCTGGGCGACCGGCGCGCGGCGCAGGCGGTGGCGCGCCAACTGGGCGAATTGATGCGCCGGTCAAGCGGCTGGTCGATGGCGGCGCTGACCGCCGACACCGGCTTTGAGAAGGCCTTCGGCCGGCGGGCCGACAAGCGCCGGCGGCTGTACAACGGCCGGATCGAATGCGAGCTGATGACCTATAACGGACGCGGAGGAGAAAGGCCATGATCGGACGCGCCATATTCAACAGAACCCCCCTGCCCCCCAACCGCTTCGCGCCGCTGCCGCTGGGCGCGGTAAAGCCGGCGGGCTGGCTCGAGGAGCAGCTGTCCATCCAGGCGCGCGCGGCGCGCGAGACGCTGACCGCCCGCTTCCCCGGCGCGGACGGCTCGTCCAGCTGGCTGGGTGGGACGCGGGACGACGCAACCTCCGCCAGCGAGGCGCTGGCCGGGCTGGTGGGGCTGGCGTATGTGACCGGCGACGAGGCGCTCGTCGCGCTGGTTCGGCGGTTCGTCGACTGGACGCTGCGCAGCCAGACCGAGTCGGGCGACTTCGGCCCGGCGGGGCTTGCGGATTGGTGGCCCAAGCTGATGATGCTGCGCGTGCTGCAAAGGCACTTCACCGCCACCGCCGACCGTGAAGCGCTCAAATGCATGGATCGCTTCTTCCGCTTCCAGCTGCAAACGCTGCCTTCGCTGCCGCTTATGGGGCATGCCGCCGCGCGCGCGGGCGAAAACCTGCAATCGGTGCTGTTTCTGTACAACCTGACCGGCCAGCCGTATCTGCGGAAGCTGTGCGACCTGATCCGCGCGCAGTCGCTCGACTGGACCGACGAACTGCACATCTTCCCCCACATCCGCCCGACCGCCAAGTACCGGCCCTGGCCGGCGCTTGAGGCGGGGCTCAAGGCCGAGGGCGAGTTCAGCGGCGTCGATCAGAAGGTCAACGGCCGCGAGTACCATCTGACCCATGCGGTCGATCTGGCGTTCGGGCTCAAGACGCCGGGCATGATTAACCTGGTCAAGAGCGGCTTCAAGGAGGTCAGCGCGTTCAAGGTGGGCTGGTCGAAACTGATGAAGCAGCACGGCGTGGCGCTGGGTATGTACACGGGCGACGACCACCTGGCAGGCGCGAACCCGGCGCAGGGCGTGAACCTCGACGCGGTCTGCGAGACGATGGTGTCGCTATCCGCGCTGATCGGCACGGGCGATGAGTTCGGCTGGGAGATGGCCGACGTGCTCGAGAAGCTCTCCTACAACGCGTTGCCCGCGGCCTGGTCTCGGGACGGACGGTGCAGCCAGCGTCTGCAACAAGCCGACCAGGTCGACGTCAGCCTATCCCCGCGCCCGTTCTACAACGCGCCGAACGACGCGCTGTGCATGAGCGAGCGACCGATCGGTCTGTCCGAGGGCGGCTTCGCACAGCTGGCATCCAGCCTGTGGTACGCCACCGGCGACGATGGGCTGGCCGCGGTGGGCTACGCGCCCTGCACGGTGTCGTTTGTGGCCGGCGGCGAGCGCGTGCGCGTGGACGTCTCGGGCGACTACCCGTTTGGCGGCCAGGTCGCTTTGCGCGTGACGGTCAAGCAGCCATGCGAATTCCCGCTGTACCTGCGCATCCCCGGCTGGGCGGAGCAGGCGATCCTGACGCTGCCCGACGGCGAGCTGATGCAGATGCGCGGCGGCGAGATTGCCTGCGTCCGGCGGCGCTGGATTGGTGAGGAAAGCCTCGAGATGGATCTGCCGATGCGCCCGCGCCTGACGCGCTGGGCGCGTAGGTCCGGCGCGGTCGAGCTGGGCCCGCTGCTGATGTGCCTGAACCTTACCGGCGATACGCCGTGGAACTGGGCGCTGATCGAAGACGAGCCGATGAAGGCGATAACCGGCGGCGGGCCGGCGCGCGCGTTCAAGCAAGGCGTCCGGGACGTTAGGGTATTGGTCAAGGCCGCGCGCACGGACGAGTGGGCGATGGGCGGCGCGAGCTGCCAGCAACCGCCGGTCGAGCCGCAGGCGGACGGCGCGCCGCAGGTGATCGCGCTCACGCCCTACGGCGATTCGGATTTGCGCATCGCGCAGTTCCCGGTCATTCCCCCGAGCAAGGGCTGAAACACGACGAAAAACAGGAGCTAAGTCATGCGGAAGAAGCTGGATCGGGGAATCTTTGTCTGGGATCGTGAATTCACGGGCGCCGTGGTGCGCTTGGCGCTGCCGGTGCTGCTGCAGGCGCTGGTGGCCTCCTTCATGTTCATCGTGGACAACCTGATGATCGGCCAGCTGGGTCAAAGCGCGCTGGCCGGGGTGACGCAGGCCAACCGGATCACCTTCTTCATGCAGGTGACCATGTTCGGCGTGGTCAGCGGCGCGTCGGTGTTCACCGCGCAGTACTGGGGCGCGCGCGATCTTCCGGGCATCCACAAGACGCTGGGGCTGGGCATGCTGACGGCCGGATGCGTGGCGCTGCCGTTCGCGCTGGCGGCCATATTCATCCCCGAGCAGATGATGCGCGTGCTGATCCAAAGCGGGGGCGCCGATGACGCGCTGGCCGCGGGCGTGGAATACCTGCGCGTGGTGGGTTTCGCCTACCTGATCCAGGCGATGTCGATGGTGCAGTCGGCGGTCTTGAAATCGACCGAGCAGGTGAAGCTGCCGATGTACGGCTCGTTTGCCGCCATCCTGACCAACATGACCTTCAACGCGCTGCTGATCTTCGGCAAGCTGGGGTTCCCGCGGCTGGGCGTAACCGGAGGCGCGATCGCCACCGTGATGGGCTGCGCGGTGGAGCTTCTTCTGCTGGTCGTCGGGGGCTATAAGATGAACTTCGCCAACGCCGCGAAGCTTGCGGACCTCGTATCGGGCACGCGCGAGGACGCCAGGCGCTTCTTCCGCGTGGTGCTGCCCACGATGGTCAACGAGGCCGCCTGGTCGCTGGGCATGGTCATGTACTCGATCGCCTACGGCATGATGGGCGAGGGCACGGTCGCGTCGATCAGCATCTTGAATAACATCGAGCAGCTGGTCTCGATCGCGCTGCGCGGCGCGACGCACGCCTGCGCGGTGATGATCGGCATGGCGATCGGCGCGGGCCGCAACAAGGAGGCCGAGCTGATCGCCCGGCGCATGCTGGTGCTGGGGGTGGGCCTGGGGCTGTTGACGGGCCTGGTGGCGATGCTCGTGGGGCCTACGGTGATCGCTCTGTTCCCGGTGCCCCCCGAGACCGCGGCGGCGACGCACACACTGATTAACACCTACGTCGGCTTTACCTGGGTGCAGGCGCTGGCCAGCCTGCTGATCGTGGGCATCCTGCGCGCGGGCGGCGACGTGAAGTACGCGATGATCGTGGACATACTGCCGGTGTGGCTGGTCGGCATCCCGATGGTCTTCCTGGCCGGCCCGGGGCTCAACTGGCCGATCCACTGGGTCTTTCTCCTGACCCGCATCGAGGAAGTCATCAAGGACGTCATCTGCATAAGGCGCCTGCGAAGCGGCAAATGGATCCACAACCTGGTCGCGAAAGAGGGTTGACGTGTAAAATTTCCATCTCCCCCCTTGACGGTCATACCCCATGATGCTATAATAAACCGCGTCGCTTGACGATCCCACGGGGTGTAGCGCAGCTCGGTAGCGCACGTGCTTTGGGAGCATGGGGTCGCAGGTTCAAATCCTGTCACCCCGACCAGCGTCCGGCGCGCGATATTCGGCCTCTTGGTCAAGCGGTTAAGACACCGCCCTTTCACGGCGGTAACAGGGGTTCGAGTCCCCTAGAGGTCACCACTCAGCGCACCGGCATCGCCCGGTGCGCTGTCCCCCCGGGGGACATATCCCGGCGCGCATGGGCCTTTAGCTCAGTTGGTCAGAGCGGTCGGCTCATAACCGATTGGTCCGGGGTTCAAGTCCCTGAAGGCCCACCACATGGTCCGGTAGTTCAGTTGGTTAGAATGCCAGCCTGTCACGCTGGAGGTCGAGGGTTCGAGCCCCTTCCGGATCGCCAAAAAAGCGGGTCGCCGACCCGCTTTTTTCGATGAAATCTGCCCTTCCAGGCAGGTGAAATACCGTCGGCGCGGCGTGAAATGCGCTGCGGCACATGGGGGACGGACCGATGATCCGAAGCCGCGGCGGCGGTTGTGGAGCGGATCAGGCGCGCGGGACTCCCCTTCATCACCGCCACCCATGACGTGAACAACCCGCGCAGCGGCGCGGTCATGAAAAAGCTCGGAATGGTGTATCGCTATTCCTACGTCGAGCAGTGGCAGCCGAAGGACATCTCTGTGACGTTCAGGATGTATCAGATGAATTTTGACGAGGGCAACCGGTCGGTTTATAGGGGGTATTGGAAGCGCTACGGCGAGCATTTTGTGGAGCCGGGCGTGTAGGGGTTCGCGGTTTACGGAACAGGAACGGACTCGTTCTGAAAGCTACGGCGCTGCCCATCGGGCAGCGCCGTAGCTTTCAGAACATCGGGGACGCCGCGCCGCCGTTGCCTGGACTCGGCGGTACGGTCCTATCGCCAGGGGACCCATGCGGCGGCGCGGAGGAACGCCAGAGGCTCCGCCCCTTGGGGATCCCCTTCGGCGCTCACGCGGGGAATCGCTCTGCCTTACCTTGCAATCTTATAAATCTCGTATACGTCGTCCGCCTTCAATCGCCGGAAATTGCCCACGGCTTCACGGCCCAGCAGGCAGCGGTCGGCCATCAGCCGCAGATGCTCCTCGCCGATCCCGGCGTCGCTCAGGCGCACCGGCAGACCCAGCCGCTTATACCACGCCTCCAGCCGCCGGATCATCTCCATCACGATGGCGTCCGGATCGGCGCTCGACAGGTCGACGTCCCACACGCGCTGCGCATACTGCACAAACCGGGCCACATCGTCCCTGTACACGTAGCGCATCCACGCCGGGAACACGATCGCCAGCCCCGCGCCGTGCGCGATGTCGTACTGGCCGCTGAGCTCGTGCTCAATATCGTGGCTGGCCCAGTCGCCGATGCGCCCGGTGTCCAGCAGGTTGTTGTGTGCGATCGTGCCCGTCCACATCACCTCGGCGCGCGCGTCGTAATTCTCGGGCTGCGCCTGCGCGACCGGCGCGTAGTTAATCAGCGTGCGCATCGCGCCCTCGATCAGCCGGTCCGTCAGGTCGACGTGGTCGACCCTCGTAAAATAGCGCTCCATCATGTGCGCCAGGATGTCGCTCGCGCCGCAGGCCGTCTGGTACGCGGGCAGCGTAAACGTGTACTCGGGGTTCATGATCGCGAACCGCGGGATCAGGCACTCGCTGTTGATCGCGCGCTTGAGCTGATTGGCCTCGTCGGTGACCACCGAGCCCACGGACGACTCGGAACCGGCCGCCGGGATGGTCAGCACCACGCCGAGCGGCAGCGCCCGCGTGGGCGTCTTCTCGGGGTTCATGTAGGCTTCCCAGATGTCGCCGTCGTACAGCACGCCCGCCGCGATGCCCTTGGCCGAGTCAATGGTGCTGCCGCCGCCCACGGCCAGGATGAAGTCGATGCCCTCGCGCTTGCACAGCTCGATCCCCTCGCGCACGAGCGAGAGCCGCGGATTGGGCTTCACGCCGCCCAACTCGACGTAGTCGACGCCCTCGGCCTTGAGCGAGTCGATTACCTGGCCGTACACGCCCGTGCGCATGATCGAACCGCCGCCGTAGTGCAGCAGCACCTTGCGCCCAAACTGCTTGACCAGCGCGCCGGTCTTCGCCTGCGCGCCGCGCCCGAACACGATGCGAGTGGGGTTAAAGAATTCAAAGTTGTTCATCATCTACCTCCATTATTCTGTGGGCCGGTGTCAGAACATCAAAACCTCGCTGATGCACACGTCGTCAAACCGCGCGCCCGCGTAGGTGTCGGTCACCTCCAGCGTGACCGCATCGGCCGTGTATGCGCCGTCAAACGCCAGCACGTAGCGGCCGTCGAAATCGTCCTTGCCGACGTCGGCCAGGTCGAAAATGAATTCCTCGCCGCCGGACAGCGTGACCGTCAGCTGCTTGACGCGAAGGTTGCCCTCGAACGCGTAGGCTGATTTGGCGTAGCCCGGCGTGACCTCCAGGCCGCGCACCGTCTGCGGCGCGCTCGCGGTCAGGGTCAGCGCCGCGCCCGATCCCGAGGCGGGATAGGCCCAGCAGGTCTCGGGCTTGCCGTCGATCGCGTTGGCCGCGTCGTAGTTGTTGCCGTCCATGTCGCGCAGTTGCGCCGTGGCGGTGGCGGCGTCGAAAACCGGCGGCTCAAGCATCTCCCAGGCGACGATCCGCGCGCCGAAACGGGCCTCGGAATCGACCTCCAGCCGCGCCCGCGCGTTGCCGATGAAGTTCTGCGGGTAGCCGCCTTCCTCTGCTTGGTAGCTCGACAGTTCCACCATCACGGCATCCCCATCCGCCGCCACCGACGACAGGGCGACTTCGACCGTCAAATTCCCATCGCCTGCCGACCCGTCAAACGGCAGCACTTCGTCCGTCGCGCCCGCAAACAGGCGCAGCAAGTCGCGCGCGCCGTCCGGCAACTCGACCGGAGCCGATTCGGCGGCCAGCGCGGGCAGACAGATCAGCAAAAGCGCCAGTATGAGCCCTACGCACTTCTTCACAAAAATCCCTCTCCTTTTGGTAGTATATGGACCCTTATGCCTGTATCGTAACACAAACGCGCCGCCGGGGCAAGGACAATTGAATGTACGCAAACAGAAAGATTTTGGGGGCCGATTCTGCTATAATATATGGTGCAAAGGCGGTGAACAGAGTCGATGGACAGCGAGGTCAAGTGGAAGGCGGTCACCGAAAACGATCGGTCCTTTGACGGGTGTTTCTTCTATGCGGTGAAATCAACCGGCATCTTTTGCCGCCCGTCCTGCAAGTCGAAGCCGCCGCTTCAATCGAACGTGGCGTATTTCGACACGGCGCAGCAAGCCGTTGACGCCGGGTACAGGCCCTGCAAGCGCTGCCGTCCCGACTTGATCCGCTACGAACCCGTGGCGGAGACGGCCGAGCGCGTCAAGCAGGCCATCGACCGTTGCCATCATGACGAGGATGCCCTGGCGGAGGCATTCTCCAAGATCGGCGTCACGCAGCACCGGATGGCGGAAATCTTCCGGGCGCGGTACAAGCTCACGCCCAAGGAATACGCCGACGGGTTGCGGATACAGGAGGCAAAGGCGAGACTCGCAGCCGGCGACGAATCGATCGCGGACATCGCGCTTCATCTCGGGTATGACAGCGCGTCGGCGTTCTACGGCTTTTTCAGAAAGCACGCGCAGATGGCCCCCGGCGAATACCGGCGGATGCAGCGGTCGTCCGGGACGCACGCCGATCAGGTCTACCGCACCTATGAAACCATGCTAGGCCGCATGATGATCGCGTCGGACTCGGGCGCCATATGCGCGGTACAATTCGAACACATGGCGAACCCACGCGGCAAGCAGGCGGCGAACGCGTTGACCGATCAGGCGGCCAGGCAACTGGAAGAATACTTTGCCGGGAAGCGGCGGCGGTTCGACCTGCCGCTGCGTCCGGGCGGAACGGCCTTTCAGCAATCGGTATGGGAGGCCCTCGGGTTCATTCCCTACGGGGAGACGCGCAGCTACAAACAGGTGGCGCAGAGGATCGGCAACCCCGGCGCAAGCCGCGCGGTGGGGATGGCCAACAACAAAAATCCCATAATGATCGTGATACCCTGCCACCGCGTCGTCGGCTCAAACGGCGCGCTGATCGGCTATGCCGGCGGCCTGGAAATCAAGAAGACATTGCTGGCGCTGGAGCAGACCTATAAAAATGTGCTCGAAAAGTAAAGCGAATCCCGTGCAGCCGCCCATCTCGGCCACCTCGTCGGCCGACGGGTGAAACGCGAGCGGCGCCCTCGCCTCGCTCGGCGGCTGCGCGTCGCCAAAGTCGGCGCGCAGCACCGGCAGCGCCATGCGGCCCTTCTTGTCCATCTGCCGAATCGCCCGTTGCAAGAAAAAGATGCCAAGAATTCCTGGCGGAATTCCGCCAAAAAAACCGTACACGCCATCCAATGTTGCCTTGCAGGAATCGTGCGGGGAGTGGTATAATGAATCGGATTGGAGGCGGACCTTTGAAGCGGGCATTTATTCTTTTTTTATTGATTGTCGTGGCGGGATCGGGATGCGCGGCGCAGGAAACGCCGGCCAAACGTTCGGCGACGGGGTTCTATTTCGACACAGTGGTGACCATCTCGGCTTATATAGACAGCGACGCGCCGCTCAAGGAAGCGCTGGCCGCCTGCGAGGGCTATGAAAAGTTGCTCAGCAAGACGATCCCCGGTTCCGACGTGTGGAACATCAACCACGCGCAGGGGCAGCCGATTCAGGTTTCTGAACACACGCTGAACATCCTGTCGATGTCGCGTGCGATCAGCGAAGCCAGCGACGGAGCGTTCGATATAACGGTGGCAAAGGCGGTTGCACTGTGGGATTTCACCGGCGGATCAAAGGTGGTCCCGGATGCCGAATCGGTCAAGAGGGCGGCTGCGCTGATCGATTACGGCAAGGTTGCCGTCCGTGGCGACCGGGTGTCTGTGCCCGCGGGCATGGAGATCGACCTGGGCGCGGTAGCCAAGGGCTACATCTGCGACCAGATTTCCAATTTACTGAAGGATCTGGGCGTGAACGACGCGCTGCTCAACTTCGGCGGCAATGTGATCGCCATGGGCGTAAAGCCCGACGGCGGCGCGTGGACCGTGGGCATCCAGGATCCGGCACAGCCGACCGGCGCCTACCTGCTGGCGGTGCGCGCCAAGGGCCACCAGGCCGTGGTCACCAGCGGCATTTACGAGCGTGGGTTCGACGTGGACGGCGTGCGCTATCACCATCTGCTCGACCCGGCCACCGGCTGGCCCGCGCAGAACGAGCTGGCCGCGGTGACCATCTTCGCCGAGCAGTCGGGCAGGGCCGACGCGCTGTCGACCGCCACCTTCGTGCTGGGCCTTAAAAAAGGTATGGAATTCATTCAAAACACCCCGGACGCGGAAGCGCTGTTCATCACGCGCTCGGGCGAGATTTTGGCGACAGAGGGTGCCAGGGAACTGCTGATCGAAAATCATATGCGATGACGAGCTGGATTTTTGTCGGATTGCGTCCGCAAAAGCCGAGGCGTAGCGACGTTACGCCGAAGCTTTTGTGGGCGCAAGATGGCGGAAATACAGCCGTCGGCGCGCATGGGATTCGGTCGGCAGTTCCCGCAGCACTCATTGTACAATAACAACATCGGTCACACCAAGACGGATGGAGGAGGAAAAACAGGATGAAGAAACAACTCCCGGCATGGCTGGCGCTCGCCATCATCTCGTTGATGGCGGGCTTACTGCTGGCGCTCACCAACGCGCTGACGCAGGACCGCATCGCGGCGCAGGGCGTGCAGGCGGCCAATGAGGCGCGCATCGCGTCTCTGAGCGCGGCCGAGACGTTTGAGCCGCAGGCGCTGCCCGAGAAGTCCGCCCTGAGCGGCTGCTATGCCGGCCTCAAAGACGGCAAGGTGGTCGGCTACGTGTCCGAGATCAGCGTCAAGGGCTACGGCGGGCCGATCGCGGTGACGGCGGGCATGGACCTTACCGGCGCGCTGACCGGCGTGTCGGTCGGCGGCGACCAGTTTAAGGAGACCGCGGGCCTGGGCGCGAAGACCAAGGACACCGCGTTCACCGGCCAGTTCATCGGCAAGCAGACACCCCTTGAGCTCAAAAAAGACATCGACAGCGTGGCGGGCGCGACGATCTCATCGGGCGCGGTGGTATCGGGCGTCAACAAGATGGGCGACTACATGAAGACGCTGCTGCCCGGCTACGTGTCCGAGGATACCGGCGCGACAAATGCGGTTGAAACGCGCGTCGTAACGGTCAAGGGCTACGGCGGCGACATCGAGGTCGGCGTGGGCCTGGCGGCGGACGGCACGATTGCCAGCCTCGACGTGGGCGGCCCCAACTTCGCCGAGACCACGGGCCTGGGTGAAAAGGCCACCGAAAAGGCCTTCCGCGACCAGTTTATCGGCAAGTCGGGACAGCTCCGGTACGGCGAGGGCATCGACGCCATCGCGGGCGCGACGATCACCTCGAACGCGGTGATGGACGCGGTCAACCAGGCGCTTCAGCAGGGCCCGGTCGCGGCCCCGGCGCTGATGGTCGAAACCGTCAAGGGCTACGGCGGCGACATCGAGGTCAGCGTGGGCCTGGCGGCGGACGGCACGATTGCCAGCCTCGACGTGGGCGGCCCCAACTTCGCCGAGACCACGGGCCTCGGTGAAAAGGCCACCGAGAAGGCCTTCCGCGATCAGTTTATCGGCAAGTCGGGACAACTCCGGTACGGCGAGGGCATCGACGCCATCGCGGGCGCGACGATCACCTCGAACGCGGTGATGGACGCCGTCAACAAGATCCTGGCGAATGCCGGTTCGGCGCAGCCGGCGGTGCCAGCCTCGGCGCAGCCGGCGGCGGTCGAGCCTGTGTCCACGCCCGAACCGACGGTTGAGCCGACACCCGAACCGACGGTTGAGCCGACGCCCGAACCGACGGCAAAGCCGACGCCCGTGCCTGCGGCGGAAACCGCCGCCATGGAAGCGCCCGCCGAGACGGTGACCGTCAAGGGCTTCGCGAGCGACATTGACGTGACCGTGGCGCTGAACGAGGACGGCACGATCCAATCCGTCACCGTCGGCGGCGCGAACTTCAACGAAACGCCGGGCCTGGGCGAAAAGGCGAAGGACGAGGCGTTCACCGGCCAGTTCGTCGGCAAGCGCGGCCCCTTCAAGTACGGCGAGGGCGTGGACGCCATTGCGGGCGCGACGGTCACCTCGGACGCGGTGCTCGGGGCGATCAACCAGCTGGTAAGTGAGGGCGCCAGCCATGTATAACGCGCTTGAAAACACCTACCGCGCAATCGTCAGCTATGGGGTGCTGGCGCTGGAGTTCGTGGGCGTAGCCATCATCCTGTACTCCGCCATCCGGTCGATCTGCATGCTGTTCACGAAAAACCCGCACAGTCGACTGGCGTTGGCCGAGGGCATCGCGCTGGCGCTGGAGTTCAAGCTGGGCGGCGAGGTGCTGCGCACCACGATCGTGCACGAAATATACGAGGTTCTGCTGGTGGGCGCAATCATACTGCTGCGCTGCGCGCTGACCCTGCTGATCCACTGGGAGATCAACGTCGAAGAAAAAAAGATCAGGGCTCTTTCGGAACTGAAGGAAAAATAACGGGGGGTGTTGGCATTGCCAAGGGGAACCTTTCGCGGAGGCGTGCATCCGCTGCACGGTACGCATGAGGGCAAGCTGCCCACGCGGGATAAACCGATCCGCGACTTCGTGTCCGACCGCGTGACCATCTTGATGGGCATGCACTTGGGCGCGCCGTCCTCGCCCTGCGTCCAGAAGGGCGACAAGGTCAAGCTCGGGCAGCTGATCGGCGAGCCGGTCGGGCCGCTGGGCGTCGCGGTACACGCCAGCGTATCGGGCGAGGTCACGGCGGTCGAGCCGGTGCCCTACCTGACCAGCAACCGCATGATGGCGGTATCGATCAAGAACGACTTCAAGGACGACTGGGTGGAGCTTCATCCGGTGGGCGGCGTCGAGACCTGCGACGTCGGCGCCATTGTGCCCGCAATCAAGGCGGCCGGCATCTGCGGCATGGGCGGCGCGGCCTTCCCGACGCACATCAAGCTGTCTCCGCCCGAGGGCAAGCACTGCGACACCATCATCCTGAACGGCGCGGAGTGCGAGACCTACCTGAACGCCGATAACCGGCTGATGCTTGAAAGCCCCGGGCGCATCGTGGACGGACTGCGCGCGGCCATGCGGGCGCTTTCCGTTCCGCGCGGCATCATCGCGATCGAGGACAACAAGCCGCAGGCCATCGAGTCGATGACAAGGGCCGCGCAGGGGCGCGCGGGCGTCACGGTCATGAAGCTTAAGACCAAGTACCCGCAGGGCGGCGAGAAGCAGCTGATCGACTCAATCATCGGGCGCGAGGTGCCGTCCGAAAAGCTGCCGATCGAGGTGGGCGTGATCGTGCTCAACGTGGGCACCGCCCACGCAATCGCCGACGCGCTGATCGACGGCAAGCCCGTGATCGACCGCGTGACCACGGTGACCGGCTGCGTGATCGAACCCAGCAACCTGCGCCTTCGGATCGGCACGATCCTCGAGGACGCGATCGGCGAGGCCGGCGGCTACCTGAAGCACCCCGGCAAGATCATCTGCGGCGGCGGCATGACCGGCGTGTGCGTGCCCAACCACTTCGTGCCGATGACCAAGGCCACCAACGGCATCGTGGTGTACGACAAGGCCGAGGCGCGCTCGGTGCCCGAGAACCCCTGCATCCGCTGCGGCCGCTGCGTGCAGGTGTGCCCGATGCACCTGAACCCCTACCTAATCAAGCACTACTGCGACGCCGACAACATGCCCGAGGCGGAGCGGCTCAACGTCGTGGATTGCACGCTGTGCGGCTGCTGTTCCTACATCTGTCCCGCGCGGCTGTGGCTGACCGCTTCGTTTAAGAACGCAAAGGAAAAAATCGCGCTTGCGAAGAAAAGGGGGAAGGCATAGATGAACCTTCGGCTTTCTACCGCGCCTCACATTCGCAACAGCGAATCGACCGCCACGCTGATGATGAACGTGATTATTGCGCTTACGCCCTGCGCGATCGCCGGCATCTACAACTTCGGCGTCAGCGCCGCAATCGTGCTTGTGGTGGCAACCGGCTCGGCTGTGATGTTTGAGTACCTGTACCAGGTCATCGCGCGCCGTCCCGTGCGGGTTAATGACCTGTCGGCGCTGGTGACCGGCCTGATCCTGGGGCTCAACCTGCCCCCGACCGCCCCCTGGTGGATGGTCATGGTGGGCTCGCTGGTCGCGATCGTGCTGGTCAAGGAGCTGTTCGGCGGCATCGGCGACAACTTCATGAATCCGGCGCTGACCGCGCGCGCGGTGTTGCTGTCGTCGTGGCCGGTGTACATGACTTCGTTCGTGGCCCCCACCCGCTGGGCCGCGGGTGTGGACGCGGTGGCCAGCGCGACGCCGCTGACGGGCGTCCAGACGCCTGTGATGGACCTGATGCTGGGCAACATCCCGGGCTCGATCGGCGAGGTCAGCAAGATCATGATCCTCCTGGGGCTCGCCTACCTGCTGATTACGCGCACGATCCGCTGGCACGTGCCGGTCGTGATGGTGGCGACCACCTTCGTCGCCACTTGGGCGTTCGGCGGTGATCCGGTATCCGCGGTGCTGTCGGGCGGGCTGCTGTTCGGCGCTGTCTACATGGCGACCGACTACACCACCACGCCGATGACGCGGCCGGGCAACATCATCTTTGCGGTGGGCGCCGGCCTGATCGTGGCGATCATCCGCAAGTTCGGTTCCTACCCCGAGGGTGTGACCTATGCCATCCTGCTGATGAACGTGGCCACCCCCTTGATCGACAAATACGTGAGGCCGCGCGTGTACGGCCATCCGAGGAAGGAGGCGAAGCGCAATGGCTAAGGAAAAGAGCATGGGCGCGGTATTCCTGAACGGCATCATCAACGAAAACCCCACGTTCCGGCTGGTGCTGGGCACCTGCCCGACGCTGGCCTCGACCACCAGCGCCACCAACGGCCTGGGCATGGGCCTGGCCGCCACCTTCGTGCTGCTGGGCAGCAATGTAGTGATCTCGCTGCTGCGCAATTTCATCCCCGATAAGGTGCGCATCCCGGCGTTCGTCGTGGTCATCTGTACCTTCGTGACCATCGTGCAGATGTTGATCCAGGCGTTCGTGCCCGCGCTGTACCAGAGCCTGGGCGTATTCATCCCGCTGATCGTGGTCAATTGCATCATCCTGGCGCGCGCGGAAGCGTTTGCCAGCAAAAATTCGATCGCGCGCTCGGCCATGGACGGCGTCGGCATGGGCCTCGGGTTCACGATGGCGATCACGCTCATGGGCCTGTTCCGCGAGCTGATCGCGTCGGGCAGGGTATTCGGCCTCCAGGTGATGAGCACGGGCTACCAGCCGATGCTGCTCATCGGCATGGCGTCGGGCGGCTTCATCACGTTCGGGCTATACCTGGCGCTGTTCAACCTGATTATAAGCACCGTTGAGGTGCGTCGGCTGCGGAAGGAGGGTGCGAAGGTATGAACGAGCTGACCCGTGTGCTCCTGTTTATGGTGAGCTGCGTGCTGACCAACAACTTCATCTTCTCGCGCTACCTCGGCATCTGCCCCTTCCTCGGCGTGTCGAACAAGGTCGAGACCGCCGCGGGCATGGGCCTGGCGGTGACCTTCGTCATGGGCATGGCGTCGCTGTTCACCTTCCTGACGTACTCCTACGTGCTCGTGCCGCTCGACCTCAAGTACCTCGACACGATCAGCTTTATCCTCGTTATCGCGGCGCTGGTGCAGTTCGTGGAGATGTTCCTCAAAAAATCGAGCCCGAGCTTGTACAACGCGCTGGGCATCTACCTGCCGCTGATTACCACCAACTGCGCGGTGCTGGGCGTCACGGTAATCAACGTGAAGGAAGCCTACAACCTGATGTACAGCGTGCTCAACGGCGTGTTCAGCGCGCTGGGCTTCTTGCTGGCGATCGTGCTGATGGCGGGTGTGCGCGAGCGGCTGGAGCTGGCGGGCATCCCCAAGTGCCTGCGCGGCTTCCCGATCAGCCTGATCATCGCCGGGCTCATGTCGATCGCGTTCATGGGCTTCGCGGGCCTTACGTAAGGAGGGGAACGGACATGACGATATTGTACGCAACCGGCGTGCTGGGCGCGCTGGGCCTCATCTTCGGCGCGATTCTGACCTTTGCCGGCAAGGCGTTCCATGTGCAGATCGATCCGCGCGTGGCCGAGGTGCGCGCCTGTCTCGCGGGCGCGAACTGCGGCGCGTGCGGCTATGCCGGCTGTGACGCCTATGCCGAGGCCGTGGCCAAGGGCGAGGCAAAACCCACGCTCTGCGCGCCGGCGGGCAACGAGGCCGCGCAGGAAATCGCCCGGATCATGGGCGTCAGCGCGGACCAGATGGACAAAAAGGTGGCGCGGCTTTTGTGCCAGGGCACGATCGGCATCGCGGGCGACCGCTATACCTACGACGGCTACCAGAGCTGCCGCGTGGCGGCCGGCATCGCGGGCGGCCCCAAGGACTGCGAGTACGGCTGCATCGGCCTGGGCGACTGCGTCGGCCACTGCGCGTTCGGCGCGATGTCAATCCGCGGCGGCGTGGTGCACATCGACGAGGCGCTGTGCACGGCCTGCGGCGCGTGCGTGCCGATCTGCCCGCGCAATGTCATTGAGCTTGCGCCGATGAACCAGAAGGTCACGGTGCGCTGCCTGAATACCGACACCGCCAAGAATGCCCGCGCCGACTGCATGCGCGCCTGCATCGCCTGCAAGCGCTGCGTGCAGGCCTGCCAATATGACGCGATCCACGTCGAGAACAACGTCGCGCGCATCGATCCTGAGAAGTGCACCCAGTGCGGCGACTGCGCAAAAGTGTGTCCATGCAAGTGCATCACGCTGAAATGACCGACGCGAGGCAGCCCTTTGCGGTGGCGCTGGGCATGTTCGACGGCATGCACATCGGGCATCGACAGGTGATCGACCAGACGGTCAAGCTGGCGAAGGAGCGCGGCTGGGCAAGCGCGGTGTACACGTTTGAGAACCACCCGCGCTCGGTGTTTGCGCAAGCGCCCGCGCCGCTGATGACTTCGGCGCGGCGGCGGCAGGCGATGCTCAAGCGGGGCGTGGATGTCGTGGACATGGTGCGCTTTGACCGGGCGATGGCCGCTCTTGAGCCGAGAGAATTTCTTACGATGCTGTGCGCGCGTTACGACGTGCGCGCGGTGGTGGTGGGCAGCGACTACACCTACGGGCACTTGGGCAAGGGTACGGTCGAGACGTTGAGGCGGGATGCCCCCGATTACGGGTTCGAGGTGCACGAGGTGCCGTTCGTGATGCTGGCCGGGGAGAAGGTGTCTTCCACGCGGATTCGCTCCGCGCTCGACAGCGGCAATACCGCGCTGGCGCGCGAGATGCTGGGCGAGTCGCTATACGATGAGCCGCGGGATTATCAACCATCTCCCCGCGCACGGTGACGGGGTCTGGGGCTATGGCCCCAGCGGGGTTTGGGGCTGGCCCCAACGTTCCCGTTCCCCGCGCCGCCGTATCCGGTATCCAATCATCAGGAACCGAGTGCCGAGTCCGAGCGACGGCGGCGCGGCGTTCTCGATGTTCTACAACCGAAGGTGCCGCCTGATGGGCGACACCTTCGGTTGTAGAACGAGTTCCCCCGTCGCGTAAAACCGCGTCTTGTTTTCTCCGTAGGATTGACCAAGGGTTTTCCCCTCGGCAGACGGAGGGGGCGTTTTTACGGAACAGGTACGGACTCGTCCTGAAAGATAAGACGCCGCCCTTTCGGGCGACGCCTCATCTTTCAGAACATCGGGAACGCCGCGCCGCCGCAGCAAAGGCGCGGCGCTCCATTCCTGATGATTGGATACCGGATACGGCGGCGCGGGGTTGCGGGGTTACGCCAAGGGCTCCGCCCCTGGACCCTGCCAAAGGGCTTTGCCCTCTGGACACCCTTCAGCGCTCACGCGGGTTCATCCTTCGATTCAGCCGCCTGCCGCCATCTCGGCCGCCTCTTCCCACTGCTCGTATAGCGCGGGCAGCTTATCCCCGAGCGCGCGGTGCGCGCGCGCGATCTCCTCGGCCAGCGCGCGATCCTGATAGGTGGCGGGATCCGCCAGCTGCGCCTCGAGCCGCCTGAGCTCCCCCTCGGCCCCCGCGATCTCCTGCTCCAGCGCCTCCACCTGCTGTTCGAGCGCTTTCTGCCCGGCCTTCAGCAGCCGCTCCTTGCGCTTCTCCTTCTCGATCTCGGTGCGCGTGCGCCCGCCGAGCGCATCTTCCGCCCCGCCCGCCTCCATGCGTCGCTTCTTTTCCACATAGTCGTCGTAGTTGCCCAGGTACTCGGTCGTTCCGCCCTCCGTCATCTCCACCACGCGGTCGCACACGCGGTTGATGAAGTAGCGGTCGTGCGACACGGCCAATATCGTGCCGGGGAAGTCGTCGAGCGCGTGCTCGAGCACCTCGCGCGAATCCATATCCAGGTGGTTGGTCGGCTCGTCGAGCAGCAGCAGGTTATCGCGTCCCAGCATCAGTTTCGACAGCGCCACCCGGCCCTTCTCTCCGCCCGACAGCGTGCCGATCGGCTGGAACACATCCTCGCCCGTGAACAGGAACAGCGCCAAGACGCTGCGCACGTCGCCCGGCTCCATGCGCGGGAACTCGTCCCACACTTCGTGCAGCACCGTCTTCTCGGGGTGCAGCCCCGACTGCTGCTGGTCGTAATAGCCCAGGTCGACCGCGCTGCCGAACAGGATGCTGCCCGAACGCGGTTTCAATTGCCCGAGGATGGTCCTGAGCAGCGTGGTCTTGCCCACGCCGTTCGGGCCGATCAGCGCGGCGCGGTCGCCCGCGCGCAGGTGCAGCGAGAAGCGCTCAAACAGCGTCCGCCCGTCGAAGCCCTGCTCAAGGTCTTTCACAATCAGCACGTCGTCGCCCGAGCGCCGGCGCACGTCAAACGAGAACCGCACCTTGTGCTCGTCCTGCGGGCGCGAAACCGCGCTTTGCTCGATGCGCTGAAGCTTCTTCTCCCAACTGCGCGCGGCGATGATCGATTTTTCGCGGTTGAAGCTGCGGTAGCGCGCGATGATCGCCTCGTGGCGCGCGATCTCGGCCTGCTGCAGCTTGTATTCCTTTAATTGGCGCGTCAGCCGCTCTTCGCGCTGGGCCGCGAACGCGTCGTAGTTGCCGCCGTACTGGTTGAGGCGCGTGCCCGACAGCTCCGCCATCGAATCGCACACCTGGTTCAGGAAGTAGCGGTCATGCGAGATCAGCAGCACCGTGCCCCGGTATTTCTTGAGCGTCTCCTCGAGCCAGGCCGTGGATTCGAGATCCAGGTGGTTGGTGGGCTCGTCGAGCATCAAAAGCTCCGGCTGCATCAGCAAGATGCGCGCCAGGCACAGCCGCGTCTTCTCGCCGCCCGACAAAAGGCTCGCCCTGTCGTGGTCGCGCCCCTTCGCAAAGCCCAGGCCGGCAAGCACGCCCTGGATGCGGCTGGGCCATTCGTAGCCGCCGGCCTGCTCGAAGCGCTCGGTCAGCCGCGCGTACTCGCTCGACAGCGCATGAAGCGCGGCCTCGTCGGCGTGGCGCTCGGCCATCTCCCGCTCGAGCTCGCGCAGCCGCTCCTCCATCCTTTGCAGCGGCTCGAACACCCGGCTCAACTCTTCGAGCACCGTCAGATCGTCGGTGATGTCGGCCTGCTGGGTGAGCAGCCCCACGCGCGTACCGCGGGCGACGCTCACGGTGCCCTCGTCGGGGCTGAGCTCGCCCGCGATCAGCCGCAGCAGCGTGGTCTTGCCGCTGCCGTTCACGCCCACGAGCCCCATGCGCGCGCCCTCCATGAGCGTGAGGTTGACATCGGAGAGAATGCGGTTGACGCCGCCGAAGCTCTTCGTGACATTTTGAATCGAGACAAGTACCATGAAATCCCCCTGGCGATGTATTCCGTCCATTATTATATCACATGCGCGCGATTTGTCACGCGCCGCGACTGAATCATGCGCTCAATCGCAAGCTTGACGCGTCGCGGAATTGGTGCTATGATCGATCCGATGGATTCTCACGACGGGGGATAGCACATCATGGAGCAGGTCACAATAAACGCGACGACCGTGACGCTTGGCGAACTCTGGGGACACTGGATGGCGGCGCTCGGCCCGGTCGCGAACTGGGTGATGCCGGGTATCATCGCGCTCGTGTACATCGGGCAGGCGGTGCTGGCGGGCGCGCTGGCGCGGGGCAAGGGCTACACGTTCTTCGGCAACTTCGTTCTGGGGCTCATGCTGGGCCCGCTGGCGCTGATCTACGAGGCGGGCCGGCCGGTATCCTATGAGCGGGAGTGTGTGATGCAGGACAGGCTGGCCATTCAGGTGGCCAAGGAACTGTATCGGCTGCAGCGCGCGCGCGACAAGGCGGGTGCTTCGGCCAGACCGAATGTCGAGCAGGACAGAAAGGGATGAATTCGATGAGCGAAACTGGCAACAGCAATCAGAAGCCCAGCCTGGGAGACGAGCTGAACAAGGTGTTCAAGATGGGCGTGGGCGCGGTGGCCGGCGCGGTGGAGAAGGGCATGGGCTTCGTGCATGAACTGACCACCGAGGGCACCGAGACCAACAAGCGCGCGGCGCAGATGGGCGAGGATCTCACCCGCAAGGGCGGCCAGACGCTGGACAAGGCCCGCGCGCTGGGCGATCAGTTCAAGAATTGGGTGACCGGCGCGGTGTCACAGGCGGATGAGGACTGCTTGCTGGACGCGCTGGACGCCCTCACCGACGAGCAGCTGCTCAGAGTCGCGGCCCGGGTGGATGAGTTGCTCAAGTCCCGCGCGCCGGCGGACGCCGCGCCGGAGCAGGATCAGGCGCAGGATCAGGATCAACCGGGCGAATAAGCGCCCCAACGAAGGCGGCGGGCCGAGACCCGCCGCCTTCGCCATGTATTCGGTGCCGGATGTTCATTCGTAAAAGGCCTTCCCGCTTCGGTTCCCGGCACCTATCGCAACCGCCCCGCCCCTGGGTACCCGCCGGCGGTGCGGGAACGGGCCCGTTGCCCGTGGGATTCGGTCAGCCTAACTGTTGGGCGTCATCGCGCAGCCGCAGCGCGGGCAGGAGGAACAACAGCCGCCGCAGGAGGTGCCGCACTGGGAGCAGGAGCTCGTCGCTCGAGCGCAGCTGCCGCCCATGCAAGCGCCCATGACGCCGCCCGTGCCGTTGTTCGTCGGCGCGCAGTTGAAGACCGGCGAGGTGTTCGTTCCGTTGTCGCGCCGGCACTGCTGCTGCGGGAACAACGGCAGACTGAAGAATTCGTCGCAGACGTTCTCCGCAAATTCCTCGCACGGCGGGATCTCGCAGAAGCCGAACGTGGGGATCATCACCTCGACCTCGGCCAGCACCTTGAGCACCACGGTCACGCAGATCGTGATCTCGAACACGCAGTCGCCCAGGTACACGCCGTTGACGCAGATCGCGCTGACCATGCTCTCCAGCTTGAACGGCACGATCGACTCATCGGGGATGCACAGCAGCACGTCTTTGACGACCGATACGGTCGCGCGGCCCATCCACTCCTGGCAGCGCTGGTCGGTGAACAGCACGTCGATCGGGATGTCGATCGTGCCCTTGACGCGGGCGAACTGCGGGCGGTCGCACAGGCGCTCGACGGCCAGGTCTCGGATCGTGCCGGCGGTCGTCGACGAGCGGCAGCTTTCAAACGTCCACTGGCCGAAGGGTACCGGCAGCGGACACTCGCTGTTTTCAGCGCTCTCGTAGGCGTCCTGATAAGTAATCTTGCCGCATTGGCCACAGGTGCACTGGCAACTGTTGCCCTTGCATTTGCAGCGGCAGGGCGTATTCATGCGACGGCAGTTGCACGGATCGGGCAACACCGGCACGATGTCCTTAACCAACACGTCCACTTCGTCCAGCTGTTCCTGCTGTAAACACGCATCGTAAACGTTCTTAACCTGCACGCAGATGCGCTCGTTCAGGCCCTGGCTAACGTTGCCGGTCATGGTACCGGGGCAACAGGTGGTACCGGCGTTCTTGTAACTATAAAACGACATGCTCATACCTCCTCGAATTGGTCGCGTGAGCGGACTCACATTGCATGGTATGCCGCCGGACAAAAACGGTTCGAGGCTCCTATCCTGCATTTTCGGTTCCCAGATGAGGCAAGTTCCGTCAGATTCGCGGGTACCGCCCCGCAATTTTGACAATCGGCATAAATGTACTTGCAATTCTGCGATCCGGCCTGTATAATGATTGCATGAAAAACGGAGGGGGTTGTCTTATGAGGAAGATTCTCGCGCTGTGCCTGGCCCTGATGTTGTTTGTCCCTGTCGCAGCAATCGCCGAGGGCGTTATCAAGATCGGCGTGTTCGAGCCGGTGACCGGCGAAAACGGCGGCGGCGGCTTCCAGGAACTGCTGGGCATGCGCTATGCCCAGACGCTGACCCCCGAGGTCGAGCTGAACGGCGAGACGTACAAGGTCGAACTGGTCGAAGTGGACAACCAGTCCGATAAGACGGCCGCCGTGTCCGCCGCGCAAAAGCTGATGGCCGAGGGCGTGGCCGTGGTGCTGGGTTCCTACGGCTCGGGCGTGTCGATCGCGGCGGGCGAGATCTTCGCCGATGCCGGGGTGAGCGCAATCGGCGCCAGCTGCACCAACCCGCAGGTCACGCTGGGCAACGACTTCTACTTCCGCGTGTGCTTCCTCGATCCGTTCCAGGGCACGGTGATGGCCAACTTTGCCTTCCAGGAGGGCGCGAAGAAGGCCGCGGTCATCACGCAGCTGGGCGACGATTACTCCTCGGGTCTGGGTAATTTCTTCCTGAAGGCGTTCAAGGAGCTGGGCGGCGAGATCGTCTCCGAAGAGCAGTTCCAGACCAACCAGACCGACTTCAAGGCCATCCTGACCAATGTCAAGGCGGCTGAGCCGGACGTCATCTTCGCGCCCTCGTCGATCGCGACCGCGCCGCTGCTCATCAAGCAGGCGCGCGAGCTGGGCGTCACCGCCCGGATCATGGCGGGCGACACCTGGGAGAACGTGACGATCATCGACAACGCGGGCGCCGACGCCGAGGGCGTGGTGCTGTCCACCTTCTTCGACGAGGCCGATGAAGCCGCGAGCGAGTTCGTCAGCGGCTTCAAGGCGTACCTCAACGCCAACCCCGAGAGCAAGGAAAAGAACGGCGGCGAGGGCGTGGCGGCGGTCAGTGCGCTGGGCTTTGACACCTACAACACGGCGATCGCGGCCATCAAGGCGGCCGGCAGCGCCGATCCCGCGGCGATCCGCGACGCGCTCGTGAGCCTCGAAACCTCCGGCGTGACCGGCGCGATCTCGTTTGACGAGAACGGCGACGCCAAGAAGGACATGGCCTACATCAAGGTGGTCGAGGGCGGCGCGTTCAAGTTCCTCAAGACCGTCACCATCGGATAACCATCGATTCAAGCCGATTCGACGAGGGGCGGGGCATCAACCCCCCGCCCCTCGTGTTGAGTTAATTGGAGGGAACGGCATGGGTGTGACCACTTTCTTGCAGCACTGCCTCACGGGCGTGTCGCTGGGCGGCGCCTACGCGCTGATCGCCATCGGCTACACGATGGTGTACGGCATCCTGCGCCTGATTAACTTCGCCCACGGCGACATCTTCATGATGGCGGGCTACTTCATGATCTTCGCGGTGACCAGCTTTCCATGGCAGGTCGCCATCCCCATCGTAATCGCGGCCACGGTCGCGCTGGGCGTGGCGATCGAGCGCGCGGCCTACGCGCCGCTCCGGTCTTCCCCGCGCATGTCGATCATGATCTCGGCCATCGGCGTGTCGATGCTGCTGCAAAACCTGGCCACCTATCTGTTCTCCGCGCTGCCCCGCGCCTACCCCGAGATCCCGGTGCTCAAGCGCATCTTCCAGATCGGCGCGCTGTCAGCTTCGCTGGTCACCTTCATCACGCCCCTGCTCGCGGTCGCGCTGGTGCTGCTTCTGACCGCGCTGATTAAGAGCACCAAGGTGGGCATGGCGATGCGCGCGGTGTCAAAGGACTTCGAGACCGCCAAGCTCATGGGCGTCAAGATCAACACGGTCATCTCGACCACCTTCGTCATCGGCTCGGCGTTGGCGGCGGTGGGTTCGATCCTGTACTTCACCGACCGCATGTCGGTCAACCCGTTCAGCGGCACGCTTCCGGGGCTCAAGTGCTTCGTGGCCGCGGTCTTGGGCGGCATCGGCTCGATTCCCGGCGCGATGGTGGGCGGCTTCGTGATCGGGCTGGCCGAAACGATGCTGGTGGCGTTCGGCTACTCGACGTTCTCGGACGCCTTTACCTTCCTGCTGCTGATCCTGATGCTGCTGTTCAGGCCGACCGGGTTGTTCGGCGAAAAAACGACGGAGAAGGTGTGATGCGCTGATGAAGAAACCGATCAAGTGGGTGCTGTCCCTCGCGGCCATCGCGCTTCTCGCGTGGGGGCTCATGGTGCTCGAGGAAAAGAAGTTCGAGCAGGCCATGCTGTATTCGGTGCTGCAAAAGGGCGCGATCTTCGCAATCGCGGCCACGGCGATGAATTTGCTGAACGGATTCACGGGCCTTTTCTCGTTGGGCCAGGCCGGGTTCATGGCGGTGGGCGCGTACACGACGGCCATTCTGCTGATCCCGACCGGCAAGCTGGACGGGGTCTACTACATGAACGGCATAGCGCCCGCGCTTAAGTCGATGCGCGAGTTCATGGACCTCGCGCCGGGTTGGCTTGGGGCTTGCTACCCCTACCTGGCGTTGGTCGCGGGCGGGCTGGTGGCGGCGCTGTTCGCCGCGCTGATCGGCATCCCGGTGCTCCGGCTCAAGAGCGACTATTTGGCGATCGCCACGCTCGGGTTTTCCGAGATCATCCGCGCGCTGATCGCCAGCCCCCAATTCGACACGCTGACCAACGGCAGCTACGGGCTCAAGTCCATCCCCAAGTTCGATTCGATCGGGGTGATCTTCCTGATCGCCTTTTTGTGCATCGGCATGATCGTGCTGCTGATCCGCTCGAGCTACGGGCGCGCGTTCAAGGCGATCCGTGAGGACGAGATCGCGGCCGAGGCGATGGGCATATGCCTGTTCCGGCACAAGGAAATGAGCTTCGTGGTCAGCTCGTTCTTCACGGCGGTCGCGGGTGGTATGCTGGCGATGTACATGCGCTCGATCGACTCGTCCACGTTCAAGGTAGCCATGACCTACGACATCCTCTTAATCGTGGTGATCGGCGGCATCGGCTCGGTCACCGGCTCGGTGGTGGGCGCTTTCCTGGTCACGGCGGCCAAGGAGTGGTGGCTGCGGTTCTTCGACGAGCCGCTGGCGCTCGGCGGCGTCGAAATCCCGCTGTTCAAAACCGGTTTCCGCATGGTGGTGTTTTCGCTCTTGCTGATGGTGGTGGTGCTGTTCTACCGGCGCGGGCTGATGGGCACGAACGAGTTCAGCTGGGACTGGCTGACGCCCGGCCACTGGCGAAACAGGAAGGTCCCGACGGGGGGTGTCAAGCGATGAGCGCGCATGTGCTGGAGGTAGAAAACGTCACGATGCAGTTCGGCGGCGTGGTCGCGGTGAGCGATCTGTCGCTGACGGTCGACGAGGGCGAGATCGTGGCGCTGATCGGGCCCAACGGCGCGGGCAAGACCACGGCGTTCAACGTAATCACCGGGCTGTACGCGCCGACGAACGGGCGCGTGAAGCTTCACGGCCAGGTCATCGCCGAGGGTTTCCCCACCGGCAAGATGAAGAGGCTGTACGCGGCCGGCCATAACGGCGAATACACCCGCCAGATCAAGCAGACGCCCGATAAGATCACCGCGCTGGGCGTGGCGCGCACGTTCCAAAATATCCGGCTGTTCAAGAACCTGACGGTGTTTGAAAACGTGCTGATTGCGCGCCACATGCACGTCAAGTCGGGCCTCCTGGCTTCGACGTTTATGCTGGGCCACGCGGAGGAAAAGCGCATGCGCGAGGAGGCGGCGGAGCTGATTACAACGCTCGGGCTCAAGCGCGAGATGCGCGACGTGGCCGGATCGCTGCCCTACGGCAGGCAACGCATCCTCGAAATCGTGCGCGCGCTGGCGACGAAGCCGCGCCTTTTGCTGCTCGACGAGCCGGCCGCGGGCATGAACCCGCAGGAGACCGACGAGCTCGCTCAGTTCATCGTCAAGATCAAGCAGCAGTTCGCGCTCACGGTGTTCATGATCGAGCACCACATGAACCTGGTCATGGAGATCAGCGACCGCATCTATGTGATCGACTTCGGCAAGCAGATCGCCGAGGGCACGCCCGCCGAGGTGCAGGACGACCCGGTCGTGATCAAGGCGTACTTGGGGGTGGACGAGGCATGAAGCTGCTCGAGGTCAGGGATTTAAAGGTGAATTTCGGCGGGATCGAGGCGCTCAAGGGCATCTCGTTCTCGGTGGAGCAGGGCGCGATCGTGACGCTGATCGGGGCCAACGGCGCGGGCAAGTCGACCACGCTGCGCGCGGTGAGCTCCCTTGTGACGCCGTCGGCGGGCACGATCACGTTTGAGGGGCAGGACATCACCAGGCTCGACGCGCAGAAGGTTGTGGAGAAGGGCATCGCGCTGGTGCCCGAGGGCCGGCGCGTGTTTGCGAACCTGACGGTGCTGGAAAACCTCAAGATCGGCGCGTACCTGAGGCGGGACAAGCGGGCGATCGAGCGCGACATCGAGCATGTGTACGCTCTGTTCCCACGGCTCAAGGAGCGCTCGTGGCAACCGGCGGGCACGCTGTCGGGCGGCGAGCAGCAGATGCTGGCGGTGGGCCGTGGGCTGATGAGCAAGCCGAAGATCCTGATGATGGACGAGCCGTCGCTGGGGCTGGCGCCGATGGTGGTCAAGGACATCTTCTCGATCATCAAGACGGTGAACGACGAGGGGATCACGATCCTGCTGATCGAGCAGAACGCCAACGCCGCGCTGCGCGCGGCGGATTACGGGTATGTATTGGAGACGGGCAGGATGACCCTGGAGGGCACGGGCGAGTCGCTGCTGGGCAATGAGGCGGTGAGGGCGGCGTATTTGGGCAAGGCCGCGGGGCGCTGACGCGATAGGGTCAGAATCCGCGCGGCGGCTCTCTCCATTCCCCTGCTCGGAAGGGTGTCCGCAGGCGGGGTGGCGGCCTGGTGGCGGATCAATTTGTGGCTTGAGCGGGGGTTTGGCCGCAGGCGATCGTAGTTCCGAACAACGCTGAAATCGATCATAGGCCTGAAATCGCCTTCAGCGCTTCGGATATGTCCTCCGCCCGGCTCCCGGCGGGGATTTCGACAACCGCATTCCCGTATTGAAACCGGACGTCCGCAGTCTTGCTCGTTTCTGCAACCGCAGGCGTTGCCGCCAGCGGAAGTCTCTCCGGTTCGGGCCTCACGAGAACCGACGTCGCCTTTTCTCTTTCCGCGCAGAGTCGTCTCTTCGCGGATTTTAAGTGCTTGGGTTCCCGCTCTTAAGCGGCGGCGACAAATGCAACCCATCCGCTATGTGCTCTTGAACCGTTTCTCCGCGCTTTTCGCGTGCCCTCGGTGTGAGTTTGACGAAGTCGCTGAGATCATGACCACAATGGTCCTATCATGCGCCTATCTCAAATCCAGCCTTTGTCCAAACGAGTTGACCAGACTCATATCATGCGTTGCAAAAATCAACGCGGCATCTTTATCTGTCATATCGATTAGCATTTCTTTTATCATATACGCGTTAGCCTCGTCGAGTTGGGCTGTCGGCTCATCGGCCAGTATTAATCTGGGATTGGTTATCAAAGCGCGGGCAATGGCCAGCCTTTGCCGCTCGCCGCCTGACATATGCCCCGTCTTGCTATGGATTTGCGTTTCCAGACCAACTCTCGTGAGAATGTTCCGACCTCTTTCCGAGATTTCCTTTTTGTGAATTTTCCCAATGAGAAGTAAGGGGACCGTTACATTTTCGAGGGCACTGCGATCAGGGAGGAGCGCAAGGTCTTGCCTGATCATGCCGATATTCCTCAGCCTCGTATTTGCCCGTTGTGTTTCGGTCAGTTCAGCGATATCGACATTTCGAAAGAAAAGAGTTCCCTTTGTCGGCTTCATGAGCATTGCGAGTAAATTCATAAGCGTCGACTTTCCCGAACCGGATGGGCCCGTAATCACCAGCGTTTGCCCCTCATCCAATTCGAAAGAAATATTATCAAAAATATCCATTTTCCCATCGTAAGAATGGCCAACATTCATAGCCTTGACAATCGCCATACGCTACCTCCTTGCATTCCACTGTTTTAATACGTCCATGCGCATAATCCGGATCCCATCAACGCATAGCGCCAGTAAATGCGGCAACATCGTAACAAGCAACGTTGTCATCGTCAACTGTCGGACTACCGCCCTATAATCGAGATAAAGCGTTATGGCAATGGCGTTTCCAACCAACAATCCAAGGAAATTTACGAGCCAAAACGGAAGATACCCGCCCACTGCAATGTACGAAAGCATCCTTCCCTTTGTCATTCCGAGCATTCCAAACAATGCGAGTCTGCGGCGCAGATAATCCGTTTGCATTAGATTATATCCGGCCAAACTCGCGATCGTTAGGATCATGAGCCATGCCGTCAACAGATAATAGTCAATGTTTCCGATAACGGCCATGCCCCATAAATCGCGCTCGTAAATCTCCTGATAACTGTCGATTTGTCCTAGATTCCATTGCGCAATGCTGTTGCGCCATCCATCAATGTACTGGCTCACAGGTTCCCCTTTTGGCGGCAGTAATAGTACCGATGAACAATCGCCGGTGTATGCTTTTTCTTTGAAAATCGAACCATCCGAGACCAATGCAATATATGAGTCACCATCCATTGCTTTCGCGGCAAAACACCGTAACATTTGAGTGCTGCTACCGCCCAAAGTGCTAATGTGGTCGTTATCCGATGAGAGAAATCCTGTAACAATTGCGATGGTTTCAATCTCATTGTGCGTATTTCCATCCCAGGTGCATAGGACAGGTATCTTATCGCCAATCTCATAAGCATTGCGCAAGCGACTATCCAGTACCAATGGCAATGCTTCGCTGCCCTTCGCAGATTCAAATGTGCCTTCACTTAAAGGCGTCCGAATGGTTTCTCTTAATATTTCGGGATATATGCAAAGCACAACGGGCTCTGGGTCATCAGCAAAATAAATATCACAATAGTCGACACTCGTTGCCGTACAACCATCCATATCATTAAGATGGTTGATCAGTCTTCCATAGGCTGGCGGCACATCATCAAAGCCATACCAATCGAATCGAAAGTTTCTCGTAAAGAAGGCTGCGTTATCCAAGCCAGACCCGCTCCATGCCGCGTGCCGGGATCGTCCGATAAATCTCATCGGCAATACCCACAGCATACTGACCGTTGTGATAAACGTCAGGATGAGGATTGTAGCCCTGGCCAATTTGTGCCCATTGCAGATAATCCTCATAACCTTAAATCGTCTGTACATAGGCATCCTCCTCCCTTGTGTACCTCCGCACGGCGAGAATGCATGTTGGAAGCGTTGCGAGAATAACAAACAGAACGCTCAGTACAACCAGCAAAGCAAGAGCGCCTATACTTATACCGATCGATATTTTGAGCGTCGTCAGGTGTTTAAGTATAAAGTAACAAGGAATAGCCGAGATAATCGCCGCCGCCGTATATAACATAGCTAACAGAGATACTGTTCCTGTAAGCAATCTTACCTTCGTACAGCCAATCAGATATAGTCCTCGCCATACATCCTGATTTGCGTCGAGGATAATTTTGATTAAGCCACATGTGAGCATGACTGATAATAAAACAGCCACGCCACAAATCAGTCCGTTTATGTGGGCAAGGGTGATCCCTGTGGCTCCAGTGCGATATGGGTCAATATCAAAGTGGTTTTCATCAAAGCAGCCACGCATCTGATGATACTGTTCATAGGATGGAGGCTCTTCAAACACAATGGAGATAAAGGAAAGCGGTAGATTCAACTCCATGAAGTCATTGCCGGATATGAGGATCGTGCCAAAACCTTCCGGATACTCAATTCTTTCGCCAGAACCAGTACTTATTAAAGGAGGAAGCGTTGCGTCGAAGCCATGAATTTCCGTTGCTGACAGAACATGGGAGACCCCTCGTTCACCAAAATAGAATTCCGCCATGCCAACGACATCAAAGATGGTATTTTCAATGACGATTGTATCGACCCATGGTTCTATATATTCATACAGGTTGTAAAACTCCGAACTAAGATAAGCCTTATGTCTGAGAAAAATAAGATTTTCGATGGTCTCCTGTTGTTCCCAGAAAAGCTCGACATCATTTTTCGGTATCCAGCAATCCTTCCCAAATACACCGACAATCACTGCGCTTTCTTCGCGGCTTGCAGAAGATACGGCAAAAACTTGTTCTCTTATTCCGTCAACATCACAATCTGATAAAGCCAATTCATTCGCCCGCATTTGCTTATTGGGAACCACCAAATAACGAACATTCCCGTAGTCTGTCATAAATTGATAGAGACTTGTGATTGTCCCAAAGGCCGTGTAAATTACACAAAATATAATTGACAATGTGGCAATAAGCAGGCCGATCAAAAAAGGCCTGGATTTGATAAGATTTGCGGCATTTCTTTGCAGCATTACAATTTCCCTCTTCATATTAAGCGCCACATTACGCCACAAACATAGCGTATTTTTCCATACTACAGCAATTTCCAGGTATTGTCAACCGCTATATGTCAGTATATCGAAAAAAC